>CAMLNJ010000316.1 GCA_946481225.1 uncultured Verrucomicrobiota bacterium
CGAACCCGTCTCCACCCTCCTCGCCGCCATCCGCGACCTCCGCGCCCATTCCATCGTGCGCGAGGACTTCCCGCCCGCCGTCACCGTCGATGGCGTCGAAAAACCCTGGGCCTACGTGCTCGAGGCCACGCTCGACCCCGAACCCGCCTCCGGCCCGCTGAAACTCAGCCTCGCCGAGCGCGGCGGCGCCTCCACCCAGCTCGCCGGCAGCGCCGCCCTCGGCCTCGTCTTCACCCTCGAACAGCCGGTCCTCGACGCCCTCTGGCGGCTCCTCTACCGCGAGCCCAAGCCCCAGGTCCCATAAGTCCCCGCCCGACCGTCTCGCCGCTCCCGTGGCCCCGAGCATCACCCGCCGCCTCGCCCGCCAGTGCGCCCGCCTCGCCCGCTGGACGCTCTGGCTCGTCCTGCTCGCCACGCTCGCCCTCCAGCTCCGCGTCCTCGTCGACGGCGGCTTCCGCCTCCCCGCCTTCGCGCAAAAACTCGTCGTCGGCCGCCTCGCCGCCAAGGGCCTCGTCTTCGACGCCGAGACCATCTGGGTCGCGCCCAACGGCCGCCTCATGCTCGTCCGCCCCCGCCTCGGCCTCGCCGGGCAGGACGGCCCCTTCGCCACCGCCCGGGCCGTCGCCATCGAGATCCGCCGCCGCGAACTCCTCGCCGGCGAAATCCGCGCCACCGAGATAGAGCTCACCGACCTCTCCCTCGTCCTGCCCGCCATCTCCTCGCCCACCGGCGCCGCCCAGCCTCTCCTCGAAGCCGGCGAATTCCGCCTCTCCCGACCACCCGGCGCCGCCCAATGGACGGTCGACCAAGCCAGCGCGCGCCTCCTCTCCGTCCCCGCCGCCTTCTCCGGCACGCTCCCCGCCGCCCGCCCCTCCGACACGCCGCGCGGCGCCCCGGCCGAGATCGCGCGCGAAACCCTCCGCCAGGCATCCTCGCTCTACCGCAAGATCGCCCGCCTCCCGCTCGACCGCCTCCGCGTCATCCGCGTCGACCTCTCGCCGCAACGCCTCGCCCTTTCCACCGAACTCCCCGCCTTCTCCCTCGCCGACTACCCGCTCCTGCCCCCCGGCTTTCCCGCCCTCGAACTCGAGGAGATCCGGGCCACGCTCACCCACCCGCTCGACACCGCCCCCTCGCGGGACCTCGGCGAACTCCGCCTCCAGGCCCGCCGCCTCCGCCTTCCCGGCCCCGTCCCGATCGAGAGCGAGGACGTCGACCTCCGCCTCTCCGCCCGCGGAGACAGCCTCCGCCTCGGCGCCGACGACGCGCAACAAGCCGCCCTCTCCCTCGCCGCCGCCCGCGTCCGCTCTTCCGCGCTCCCCGACGCCCCCCCCGTGCCGCTCGTCCTCGACGCGCGTTTCGCCTCCGCCGGCCGCGCGCTCGAGCTCGATCTCTCCTCCCGCCTCGCCGACGCGCCCTGGAGCGCCCGGTTCTCCGGCTCCGTCGCCGACCGCGCCGGCGCCGTCTCCGCCCGAGGCGCGCTCACCCCCGCCCTGCTCGACCTCGTCCGCCCCTTCCTCCCCGAAAAGGCCCGCCCCATCCTCGAGCTCACCGACCCCGTCGACATCGCCGCCTCCGTCGACATCGCCCCCGGCGCCAAGCCCCTCCGCGTCTCCGCGCGCGCCTCCGCCGGCCGCGCCGTCGCCGGCAAGGTCCCCTTCGACCGCGCGGGCGCCGTCCTCGTCTACGAGCCCGGCGCCCGCCTCCTCCGCGCCGACGAACTCGTCCTCGTGCAGTCGGACTCCCTCGCCTCCGGCAGCTACGAAATGGATACCGAGACGCTCGCCTTCCGCTTTCTCCTCGGCGGCCGCCTCCGCCCCATGGCCATCGAGGGCTGGTTCTCCGGCTGGTGGGACCGCCTTTGGGCGAATTTCCGCTTCGGCGCCGCCCCGCCCGCCGCCGAGGTCGACATCCAAGGCGTCTGGCGCGAACCCGACCGCACCACCGTCTTCGTCGCCGCCTCCTCCGGCCCCTTGCGCCTCCGCGAGCTCGAGCTCGATTCCCTCGCCACCCGCGTGCAGGTCGCCGCCTCCTCCTTCGACATCCTCGCCTTCCGCGCCACCAAGGACGCCCACGTCGCCGACGGCCGCTTGGCCCGCATCCTCGGCTCGGACCGCGACGCCTGGAGCTACATGGACTTCGACGTGCGCTCCGATTTCCCCATCGAAGCCCTGCCCCGCCTCTTCCCCGACGAAGGCCCCGCGCTCGCGCGGCCATTCGCCCTTACCGCGCCGCCCCGCATCCACCTCGTCGGCGAGGCCTTCGGCCCCGCCTCCGCCACGCCCGGACGCCAGCGCTACGACCTCGACCTCGCCACCGACGCTCCCCTCCGCTACTCCGGCTTCCCGCTCGACCGCCTCGCCCTCCGCCTCGAACGCCGCGACACCGACCTGCGCCTGCGCGACATCCGCGCCGGCTTCGCCTCCGGCCTCGCCACCGGCGAAGCCGCCCTCAGCGGCCCCGACTCCGACCGCTGGCTCGCCTTCGATGTCACCCTCGCCGACGCCGACCTCGATCTCGTCCACACCCGCTGGAAGGAATTCCAGGCCGCCCGCCCGCGGGAAACCCCGCCCTCCCCGGACGCCAAAAAGGAAGCCGCCCCCGCCAAGGAGCCCAAGGACCCCAAGCCCATCGGCGGCCGCCTCTCCGTTCATCTCTCCGCCACCGGCCCCCTGGAGAACCCCCTCGGCCACTCCGGCCGCGGCGACGCCAAGATCACCGGCGCAGACCTCGCCAACATCCGCCTCATGGGCCCCCTCTCCTCGCTCCTCGGCGAGATCGGCATCGGCTTCACCACGCTCAAGCTCACCGAGGCCGACGCCCGCATCGCGCTCGATCAAAACCTCCTCGTTTTCGAGGACCTCCGACTCACCGGCCCCTCCGCCCTCGTCGAGACCAAGGGCGTCTACACCCTCCCCGACGGCTTCCTCGATTTCAAAGCCAAGATCCGCCCCTTCGAACAAGGCGGCGGCATCCTCTCCTCCACCGTGAGCATCTTCACCTCGCCGCTCACCCACGTCCTCGAGGTCGAGCTCGGCGGCACGATCGACGACCCTTCGTGGACCTTCACCTACGGTCCCACCAAACTCCTCCGCCGGCTCTTCTGACCCTGGATCCGGCGATAACCCCGGCGAAAGATCGGGCAAGATGCCGAGGCGGATGGTGATCGCCGCTATCGCCGGTTCCGGGCTGAACAGGAGCGCAGGCTTCCGGCCTGCATTCCGAGCCCCGACCCGGGATAATCCGCGCCACGCGCGTAACACCTCCGCGCGACGCCCTCCGCCCGCCGCACCGCCCGATGCATACCCACCCTCCCGTTCCTGAATCGACCGCCGCCGACGCCCCCGTCTACATGGGCCTGCCCCACGAACGCGTCCTCCGCCCGCGCTTCTGGATCGCCCTCGCCCTCACCCTGCCCGTCCTCGCCCTCTCCATGGGCGAGATGCTTCTGCCGGAGGCCTTCCACGCCCTGCCCCCCGCGCTGAACGGCTGGCTGCAGTTCGCCCTCACCACGCCCGTCTTCCTCTGGTCCGGCGCCTGGTTCATCCGGCGATGGTGGAAATCCGTCCGCGAGCGCGACACCAACATGTTCACGCTCACCGTCACCGGCACCGGCGCGGCCTACCTCTACTCGATCGTCGCCCTGCTCCTCGGTCGCCATTTTCCGGATACGGTCCGCGGCCCCCATGGCGTCCCGCTCTACTTCGAGGCCGCCGCCGTCATCACCACCCTCGTTCTCCTCGGCCAGATCCTGGAGCAACGCGCCCACGCCCGCACCGACGCAGCCATCCGCGCCCTGATGGACCTCGCGCCCAAGCTCGCCCACCGCCTGCGCGCCGACGGATCCGAGGAGGACGTGCCCGTCGCCGAGGTCCGTCCCGGCGACCGTCTCCGCGTCCGCCCCGGCGAACACCTCCCCGTGGACGGCGTCCTCCTCGACGACCCCGCCGAAATCGACGAATCGATGCTCACCGGCGAGCCGCTCCCCGTCCTTAAATCCCCCGGCGCCACCGTCCGCGCCGGCACCCACAACACCGTCGGCAGCTTCGTCTTCCGCGCCGAGCGCGTCGGCGCCGACACGCTCCTCGCCCAGATCGTCCGTCTCGTCGAGCAGGCCGTCGAGAGCGAGCCGCCCATCGCCCGCCTGGCCGACCGCGTCTCCGCCTGGTTCGTCCCCACCGTCCTCCTCGTCGCCCTCGCCACCTTCGCGGCCTGGACCCTCCTCGTGCCCGGCGACGGCTGGCTCCACGGCCTCCTCAACGCCGTCGCCGTCCTCATCATCGCCTGCCCCTGCGCCCTCGGCCTCGCCACCCCCGTCTCGCTCGTCACCGGCATCGGCCGCGGCGCACAGGCCGGAGTGCTCGTGAAAGACGCCGCCGCCCTCGAGGCCATCGAGCGCGCCGACACCCTGCTCATCGACAAGACCGGCACGCTCACCGTCGGCCGCCCCGCCCTCGTCGCCATAGAGCCCGCCCCCGGCCTCGTCGCCCCGCCCCCCGGGAACGCCGAGCCCCGGCGCGGCCTCCGCCCGTCCGACTACCTCCTCCGGCGCGCCGCCGCCGCCGCCCAGCCCAGCGCCCACCCCCGCGC
>CAMLNJ010000317.1 GCA_946481225.1 uncultured Verrucomicrobiota bacterium
GGCCCTTGTCGGTGGTCGTGGTGTCGATGACGAACTGGCCGCCGAGGTTGGTGACGAGGACGGGATTCTCGGCGGTGCCGGCGGTGAGGTTCTGAATGATCAGCTTTTGGCGCGTGTGCGCCTGGATGAACACGGTGTCGCCGGGCAGGAGGCCGACATCGGAGAGATCCACGGAATCGGGCGACGCGGCGCCGATGGTGTAGTCTGCGGCGCGGAGCGGAGCGAAGGCGGCGAAGGTGAACGCGAGGACGAGCGCGAGGAGTCGGCCGCAGGCGAGGATGGGGAGACCCTGGCGGCGAGGGCGGAGACGGGCGGTGGAGCGCATGGCTTTTCGGTCGCGAGGGACGACCGGGCGCAGCATGCGAAGCGGCAAACACGCGCGACAAGGCGCGGGGTGCTCAACGTTGAGCGAAGGCCTTGGTGACGCGGGAGGGGCAGCGGATGGGACAGGGACGAGGCACGGTGTAAAACAAACTGATGTCAGGGATCTTGGGGTGTCATAGGCGTCTCGCCCATGATTCGGAAGAGGACAGGCGGGACGCCTGTCCTCCACGGGCAAGATGCCCGTGCCACGCCGGAGGCGAGCCGCCTGACATACGTTTGTGTTACACCCGGCGCGGCGGGACGAAAAATTTCGGCCTCGTTATTATTTCCCTGGTTTTTCCGGTCAAAAAAAGCCCCGGCGCCGCGTCTGGTGACGCGGACACCGGGGCGATCCGGCCGAACTCAGGGCGCCTGGAAGGCCCACTGCTGGTTGTTGCCGCCGCCGTAGGTCCAGATGTGGACGTTGGCGCCGTCGGCGGAGGAGACGCCGCTCACGTCGAGGCACATGCCGGTGGCGTGGGTCGGGGTCAGGCGGTAGTAGCCGCCGCCGGTGTCGCTGATGGTCCACTTCTGGTTGGCCGCGTCGCCGTAGGTCCAGATGTGGACGTTGGAGCCGGCGCCGGTGCCCCAGCCGGCCACGTCGAGGGCCTTGCCGCTGTCCGCGCCGAGGATGCTATACTGGTTGTTGCCGAGATGCCTAACCACCCAGCGCTGGTTTTCGCCCCAGACGTAGCTCCACTGCTGCACGTTGCTGCCGTTGGCCAGTCCGAAGCCGGATACCTCGAGGGCCTTGCCGCTGTGGCGGGCGACGAGCTTGTAAACTCCGTTGGCGATGATGCCGCCGCCGCCCGGAGGGGGAAGCGCGGCGCCGCCGGTCAGAGCGCGCAGGTTGTCGTTGTCGGTGATGGCGCCGTTGCTCCAGTTGAACATCACCCCGGCGATGTCCCAGTAGATGGGCTTGAGGCCCTTGGCGTTGGCGGCATCCACGACGTATTTGTGGAAATAGGTGCGCGCGGCGAGGTGCAGGTTGAGGTCCGCGCCGGTGAGATCGCCGGAGCCGGTGCGTTTCATGGCCGCGAATTCGCCGATGATCACGGGCACGCCTTGGCTGATGAACTTGTTGACCATCTTCTGGAACTGCGCGTCCACGTAGCTCTCCTCGCCCCAGCCGGGGTTGCGGTCGGTCCGGGTGGAGTGATGGTAGCCCTGCCCCCAGAAGTAGAACATCTTTCCCCACGAGGCGTCCGTATCCATGAGGGCCCACTGGAACGGTTCGTAGTAGTGAACCTCGAACGCAAGGCGGCCAGAGGTCGAGTCGTTCGGCAGGGAGGAGACCAGTTGATCGGAGAGGTCGATGTTGGTGTTGGGGCCCTGGACCACGAGCCAGCGGGAGGTGTTGTTGCCGCCGGTGGCGCGGACGGCGCCGATGAACGTGTTGTAGTAGCTGCGCAGGGTGGCCCACTCGGCCGCCGTGTCGCAGTTGGGCTCGTTCGCGCCGGCGAAGATCAGCTTGTTGTCGTAGTTTTTGAACGTGTTGGCGATCTGCGTCCAATAGGACTGCATCTTGGCGTTGATGGTCGGGTTCACCGTATCGGTGATGTTGTTCTCCAACCAGCCGTTGTCCCAATGGCAGTTGATCACGACGTATAGGTTTCGCGCGTAGCACCAGTCCACGACCTGCTTCACGCGCGCCATCCAGGCGGCGTCGATCTGGTAGGTGGATTGGTTCGCGTGACTGTTCCACGCCACCGGGAGGCGGACCGTGTTGAAGCCGGCGTCGGCGACGGCATTGATCACGTTCTGGGTGGCCGCCGGCCCCCAGGTGCCTTCGCCGCTCGGCGGCTCCAGCGTGTTTCCGAGGTTCCATCCGTAGGTGGGGGTAGGCAGCTGCGCGAACGCGGCCACCGGGAGCATGAGCAAACACGCGATCTTCACGATCAGCGCGGTCAATGATCTGTGCATTTGGGTCTTTTGTTTTTGGGGGATACGGGTGGAACAACCGAAGCCGAAGAGAGACGACGACGTCGGTCGGGCCCGATGTTGATGCCCGATCACGGTTCGCGCGGTTCGCTCGCGCCCCGCGACCGGGAAAGCATGCTGGAAGATCGAAGGCCCCGACGAACGCGCCTCCACGCGGAGCGGGGGCCGGTTTCGCCGGGGCCGGAAACTCTCGGAGAAAACGCGACGTCCGCGTCAGTTCCTGTCGCAGGTTTCGACGTTGTTCGAAGCGTTGTAGGTCATGCCGCTTTTCGCGATGCCGCCCACGCAGAAGGTAACGGTGACCGCGCCCTTGACCGCCGAGCCCGTCTGGAGCACCGCGACGCCCGAAGCGTTGGTCACGGCCGAAACGCCGGACTGGTTGATCGTCCCGCTGAAGCTGCCGGTCACGGTCGCGCCGGCGACCGGGTAGCCGCAGTTGTTCACGACCGTCACGGTCGCCTGCCCGCGCTTTTTCCCTTGGCCCGCCCCAACGGTGGCGACGGTGATGGACTCGACCGAAACGGCGCTGCCCGTGCATGCGCTCGGAGGCGGAAGCGCCTCGCCGCCGGTCAATGCCTGAAGATTGTCGCCGTCCAACACGGCTCCCGTGTTCCAATCGAACATCAGCCCGGCGATGTCCCAGTAGATGGGCTTCAGTCCTTTGGCGTTGGCGGCGTCCACGACGTATTTGTGGAAATAGGTGCGCGAAGCGACGTGCAGGTTGAAATCCGCGCCGGTGAGATCGGACTGGCCGGTGCGTTTCATGGCCATGAACTCGCCGATGATCACGGGGACGCCTTGGCTGATGAATTTGTTCACCATCTTCTGGAACTGCGCGTCCACGTAGCTCTCCTCGCCCCAGCTGGCGTTTCGATCCGTCCGGGTGGCGTGGTGGTAGCCCTGTCCCCAGAAGTAGAACCGTTTGCCCCAAGTCTCGTCCTGGGCCATGATGCTCCACTGGAACGGTTCGTAGTAATGGACCTCGAAAGCCAGGCGGCCCGGGGTCGAATCGTTCGGCAGGGAGGTGACCAGCTGATCGGAGAGATCGATGTTGGTATTGGGGCCCTGGACCACGAGCCAGCGGGAGGTGTTGTTGCCGCCGGTCGCGCGGACCGCGCCGATGAACGTGTTGTAGTAGCTGCGCAGCGTGGCCCACTCGGCCGCCGTGTCGCAGTTCGGCTCGTTCGCTCCGGCGAAGATCAGCTTGCTGTCGTAGCCGGCGAAGGCGATCGCGATCTGCGTCCAGTAGGACTGCATCTTGGCGTTGATGGTCGGGTTCACCGTGTCGGTGATGTTGTTCTCCAGCCACCCGTTGTCCCAGTGGCAGTTGAGGACGACGGTGAGGTTCCGCGCGTAGCACCAGTCCACCACCTGCTTCACGCGCGCCATCCAAGCGGCGTCGATCTGGTAGGTGGACTGGTTTGCGTGGCTGTCCCACGCCACCGGGAGACGGATCGTGTTAAAGCCCGCATCGGCGACGGCATTGATCACGTTCTGGGTGGCCGCCGGCCCCCAGGTGCCTTCGCCGCTCGGCGGCTCCAGGGTGTTTCCGAGGTTCCATCCGTAGGTGGGGGTAGGCAGCTGCGCGAAGGCGGCCACCTGGAGCATGAGCAAACACGCGATCTTCACGATCAGCGTAATCAGTAGTCTGTGCATTGCGGGGTCTTTCTTTTGGGTGTGCGAAAAAACGGAATCCGGCGCTCGTAGGGAGGGCGCGAGCGCGGAGCCGGCGGTGGGGAGTCGAGGTCTCGCGGCCCCGTTCGGTCGCCCGTCAAAACGAGGCGAACGGCCGAGGTGCGCTTACTGGAGGCGAACAGAAACCCCCGCGAGGCCCCGCCTCCGGAAAAGACGGCGCGCCACGCATGGCCATGCGCAAGGCGCGCCGACGATCAGGGAGACGGAACATCGATATCGGAGAGACGCCGCAAACGACATGCGGGGACATGTCGCCGACCACGGCTCACACTTGGGGTAACGAGGGATTAGGGGGGAAGCAGCGAGCGGAGCCAGAAACGGACACGCTCACGGAATCCGTGATGATTTATCGAGAAATCACGTCAAGGTGAATTCGCTCATATCGGCCACGTCGCAGTCTTTTACACTTCCCTTCCCGTCTCGCCGCCGGCCCGAGGCGGGGGCCGACCGGCGACCCGGCCTTCGGCCGATTCCATGTAGTCCGATCCAACTACAGGGAGGTCCTGAAATCTCCGGCGGGGGCTGGCGGAGATTTTAGGACCTCACTGCAAAGACGGCGACGACGAGAGCGCGGACCAGAGCGGC
>CAMLNJ010000318.1 GCA_946481225.1 uncultured Verrucomicrobiota bacterium
CAGGCCGTGATCGACGACTATGAACGGATCGTCACCAAATACCCCGGTTTCGCCGCCGCCTGGGCCGCCTACGGGTTATTTCTCTGCGACCCGCTCGTGGAGGATCGCAAGACCGCGCTCGCGCTTCTGCTCAAGGCCAACGCGCTCGACGGCGAGCTGCCTGTCGTGAAAAACCAGATCGGCGTGATCCTCGCCGAGGACGGGCGCGTGATCGACGCCCTCAACTACTTCCTCGCCGCCTCGGATCTCGCGCCGACCGAGCCGCTCTACCATTTCCAGATCGGACTGATTCTCTCCGAGGGCCGCGCCGATTTTCTGAAATCGAAAGCGTGGACCGCCGCGACGATCGACAAGACGATGACCGAGGCCTTCGCCCGCGCCGTCTCCCTTGCGCCCGACCGCACCGACTTCGCCTACCGGGCCGCCGAGGCCTACTACGACCTCGCGGAGCCGCGTTGGGAGGAGGCCTACCGGGTCTGGACCGCGCTGGAGGAGCGCCTCACGGGCCGCGTCGAGACCCAGGCCGTGCGCTTGCATCGCGCCCGCGTGCTCTGGAAACAAGGTCTCGCGGGCGACGCGCGCGAACTCGCCGCGACGGTGGACGCGTCCGAACTCGCCGGGCAAAAGACGAAACTGCTCGCGGAGTTCGCCGCCGAGGAAGCGAAGGAGGCGGCCGGCGCCACTGTGACTTTTCCCGCGCCCGCGTCCGACTCTTCCGCGCCCGCGCCCCTTTCCGGTCCGCCGCCGGCCAAATAAAAACTGGCCGCGCCGGGCCGTCGGGCCACCTTGCGGCTTTCTTCCTTCGCCACTCCCGCCTCCTCCATGTCCCGCTGGCTGCATAAACTCGAACGCGTCGCCCGGCCGCTTGCCGTCCCCCATGTGTTCCCCGCGATCGTCGTCGGGCAGACCTTTTTCTACCTGGTCAATCTTCTCGGCCTTTTCGACGAGGCGCGGCTCTGGTTTTCCTGGAGCGCGGTTTACGGCGGCGAATGGTGGCGGCTGCTCACCTTTGTGGTGTCGCCGCCCGCGGTCCACTGGGTGTGGTTCGCCTTCGCCGTGTCCTGCCTTTTCTCGCTCGGCAACGCCCTGGCGGAGGAGTGGGGGACGCTGCGCTTCAACCTCTTTCTTCTGCTCGGGGCCGTCTTCACGATCTCGGCGTCCCTCCTGGCGCCGGACCAGCCGATCGGCAGCGGCTTCATCGCGGGCACCATCTTCCTCGCCTTCGCGTATTTAAACCCGGACTACGTTTTCCAGATCTACTTCATCCTGCCGGTCCGGGCCAAGTATCTGGCCCTGCTGACGCTGTTTTTCTACACGCTGGCGTTCGTTTCGGGCGGTATGGCCACGCGGCTCGCGGTGATCGCGGCGCTGGGCAACTGCTTCGTTTTCCTCGGCCCGCAGATGTTGAACGACTTCCGCGGCGGGCGCCGCCAGCTCGCGTTCCGCGCCAAGCGGAAGGCGGCGGAACGCGAGGAGGCCGCCGCCGGTCCGCGCCACGTCTGCGTCGTCTGCGGCAAAAACAGCGACACCCACCCCGACGAGGATTTTCGCTACCGCGCCGACGACCGCTGCTATTGCTCGGCGCATCTGCGCGCGCCGCTCGCCGCCACGCCCCCGGAGCCCCGCCGGTGAAAAAGCCCTCCGCCAAACCCGCGCCGGCCCGGCCCGCGTCCGGCCTCGGCTCCCTGCCGCCGACCTCGCAACTCGCCACGCTCGGCGCGTGGCTGGAATTCGCCGAGGACGTCTACGCGCGCGGCCGGCTCGCCCTCGGACAAGTGACGGACAACGTCCACGACGAGGCCCTCTACCTCTTTCTCCGCACGCTCGACTGGCCGCTCGACAGCGATGAATCGGTGCTGACGAAGCCGCTCGCGCCCGCCCAGCGCATCGCGCTCCGCCAGGTGCTGCACGCGCGCGCCGTGAAACGCACGCCCGCGGCCTACCTCACGAAGGAGGCGCTGCTCGGCGGTCTTCGCTTTCACGTCGACGAACGCGTGATCATCCCGCGCAGCTATTTCGTGGAGCTGATCCCGCACCTTTTCGAGCTGTTGCCCGAGGACGTGACGGTGCGTCGCGCGGCGGACGTCTGCACGGGCTCCGGTTGTCTCGCGATCCTGCTGGCCGGGCATTATCCCGAGGCGCGCGTCGACGGGCTGGATCTTTCCCCGGCCGCGCTCGAGGTGGCGGCGATCAACGTGAAGACGCACGCGGCCGACGGCGGCCCGGGAAAGCGCGTGAAGCTGCACAAGAGCGACGTGTTCGACGCGATTCCCCCGGCGGCGAGGCCGGAGGACGGCTATGATCTCATCGTCAGCAACCCGCCCTACGAGCCGAGCGCGCACGTGGACAAGCAGGACCCGGAGTTCGCGGCCGAGCCGCGCATGGCGCACGACGGGGGCGCGGACGGTCTTGTGATCGTGAGAAAGCTCCTGCGCCAGGCGCGCGAACGGATCGCGCCGCACGGCATCGTGGCGGTGGAGATAGGCGGCCTGCGCAAGGCGGTGAACCGAGAGTTCGCCGCGCTCGAGCCCGCGTGGCTGGCGACCGAGGACGGCAGCGACTGCGTGTTCTTCGTCCGCGCGGAGAAGCTGTTCGCGTGGACGGGTTGAGGTGTGGCCGCGGCCGCGCCGGCCGCGCCCGCCGATGCGCCGCGCCGCCTCAGCGCGAGAGCTGGTAGAGGGCGTAGCCGGCGAGCAGGTTCGGCCAGAAGGCGGAGCGCGTCTTCCAGTCGCCGCGCAGGTGGGCGCGCCGGACGATCTTGTAGCCGGCGGCGGCGCAGAAGGCCTCGAAGTCGGCGATCGTCGCGGGATTGGCCGGGCGGCTCTCGTGCCAGGGGGCGGGGTAGACCGGGTTCTGCGGCTTGCGGCCGAGGAGGAGCGCCGCGTAGCGATTTTTCCAATACCCGTGGTTGGCGAAGCCGACGGTGACGGCGCGGCCGGCGCGCAGGGCCTCGGCGATCACGGCCGCGGGATCGGGCACCTCCTCGAGCGTGCGCGAGCAGATGACGTGGTCGAAATGGCCGTCCGGAAGCGCGCGCATGTAGCCGAGCATGTCGCCCTGGTAGGCGGCGAGGCCCCGGCGCACGCAGGCGGCGATCTTGTTGAAGTCGAGATCGACGCCGAAGGCGCGGACCTTGCGCGTCTGCGCGAGAAACTCCAGCAACACGCCGCGGCCGCAGCCGAGATCGAGCACGCGCGAGCCCGGCTCGATCCAGTCGGCGAGGATTTGCATGTCGACGGTGCGTTTGGCGGCGGGGGCGGACATCTGGGCGGGGGCAGGGAGCGTGGAGCGGGGAGCTGGGAGTCGCGGAAAGTCGGAGGAGGAGGGAAGGGGCAAGGAGATGGAGCGGCGCGCGGCCGGAGGCAAGGCGGGGGCGAAATCGGGAGGAATCGTGAAAAGCGCGTCGGGCGTCGGCGCGGGCTTGCCGGGCGGCGGCGGAAAGGCGGTTTCTTGAAGGCGTCCACCCCGTCCATCCATTTCGCCATGACCACCGCCGAGGCCCTCAAATTGATCCGTTCGCAAATCGAGCGCATGAACGCGCTCTACGGGCGCCCCGTCTTCGATGAATGGGCGCTGCTCGGTCTCGACGCCCGCGGCGAGGCCGCGGTGCTCGGCTACGACGGCCCCCGGGCGCAGAGTTTCATCGAGGAGCTGCCGATCGACGCGGCGGCCCTGCGCGCGGCGCAGGCGAAGCGCGATTACGGCGTGGGCGATTTCGAGTTCGTCCACGAGGAGGCGGGGCCTGGTTTGGACGCGTTTTTGCGCGCGGGCCCGGCGGCCTATCTGGTTTGCAACCACACCGGAAAGGCGATGGCCGACATCCGCCGCGAGCCGCGCTGGCGGCAGGCGCAGGTGGCGTGGTTCAACCTTGGCGAAAAATTCCGCGCGAACCCGGTGACGGGCTGACGCCCGGCGGGAGGCCGCCCCGGAAAGTTCTCAGAGCAGATCCGCGGCGAGCTCGGCGAGGCGGCTGCGTTCGCCCTTGGTGAGCTTTACATGCGCATGGAGGGCCTGCCCCTTCATGCGGTCGTGGCAGTAGACGAGGCCGTTGCTGCGCGAGTCGACGTAGGGGTTGTCGATCTGGGCCGGGTCGCCGATGAGCACGATTTTCGAGCCTTCGCTGATGCGCGTGATGACCGTTTTCACCTCGTGGGGCGTGAGTTGCTGGGCCTCGTCGAGGATGAAGAAGCGCCGCGCGATGGAGCGTCCGCGGATGAAGGCGAGGGCCTCGATCTCGACGAGGCCGCTCTTGATGAGCCGTTCGTAGGGCTTCATCGGCGCGTTGGGGCCGGCGCTGGCCGGCAGCGGAGCGTTGCCGCTGGAGAGCGCGGCCTGCGACATGGCGAGGGCGGAGGCGCTCTTGTGCCTTTTCTTGGAGACTTTTTTCTCGGCGAACTGCGGGTCCTTGGGCGGTTTCGAGGGGATGAGGACCTCGAGGGCGTCGAAGTAGGGCTGAAGCCAGGGCTTCATCTTTTCCTCCATCGTGCCGGGGAGGAAGCCGATGTCCTTGCCGAGGGCGAAGACGGGGCGGGAGATGGAGACGCCGTCGTAGCGCGATTTGTCGTCGTGCG
>CAMLNJ010000319.1 GCA_946481225.1 uncultured Verrucomicrobiota bacterium
AGAACTGCGTGAACATTCTATCCAAGAACTTCATCGTCTTCGCGCTTTCGACCATTTCGTTCTACGTGATCGGCTTCGGCCTGATGTTCGGCGACGGCAACGGCTTCTTCGGCACGGAAGGTCTCTTCTTGGTGGGCGGCGCGGACAATTCGCCCGCGCTCGGCGAAGCCTACGCGGCGATGAATCCCTTCTCCACCGCGAAGTATGAGGGGGTTTACGGCGCCCTGAATTGGACCCCGGTTCCGCTCTGGGCGAAGTTCTTCTTCCAGTTGGCCTTCGCCGGCACCGCCGCGACGATCGTCTCCGGCGCGGTCGCGGAGCGCATCAAGTTCCTAGCCTTTATCGCCTTCTCGCTCGTGCTCGTCGCCTTCATCTACCCGATCGGCGGCCACCTGATCTGGGGCGGCGGCTATCTTGCGGCGATTAACTTCCGCGACTTCGCCGGTTCCACCGTCGTCCACTCCGTGGGCGGCTGGGCCGCGCTCGCCGGCATCATCGTGCTCGGCCCCCGCATCGGGAAGTTCAAAGACGGCCGCGTTCACCCGATCCCCGGCCATAACATGACGTCCGCCGCCCTCGGCGTGCTCATTCTGTGGCTCGGGTGGTTCGGCTTCAATCCCGGTTCCACCATGGCCGCGATGGATGGCTCCGCGATCTCGCACGTCCTCGTGAACACGAACATGGGCGCCGCCTTTGGCGCGCTCACCGCGACCATCACCGCTTGGGTGCTCCTGAAGAAACCCGACTTCTCCATGACCCTCAACGGTTGCCTGGCCGGTCTGGTCGCCGTCACCGCGCCCTGCGCTTTCGTGACCATTTCCTCCGGCTGCGTGATCGGCGCCATCGCCGGCGTGCTTGTGGTGCTCTCCGTGCTCTTCTTCGACAAGATCAAGATCGACGATCCGGTCGGCGCGCTTTCCGTCCACCTCGTGAACGGCGTCTTCGGCACCCTCGCCCTCGGGCTCTTCTACGATCTCGAGACCGCGAAGACCATCGCCGCCCTTCCCCCCGCCTTGGCCGAAGGCCAGACTTGGGGCGCGATGGCCCAGACCCTCGTCCAGCTCAAGGGCATCCTGTTGGTCGGCGTGATCGTGTTCCCCGCTTCTCTCGTCACCTGGTATGTGGTGAAGGCTCTCTTCGGCGGCATCCGCGTGAGCGCCGAGGAGGAGACCGAAGGGCTCGATATCGGCGAGCATGGCAACGAAGCGTATCCCGACTTCACTCCCGCCCACAAATAAGGCTCAAGTTTCGCCAAGCGGCGCCCGGACACTATCCTTGCGCCGCATCCGCGAGACACTAAACCATTGCTCAATCCCAATCACTTACCCGCATGAAACTCATAATCGCCATCATCAAGCCCTTCAAACTCGAGGAAGTTAAGGAGGCGCTGTCCGAAATCGGCGTCGAGGGTATGACCGTGACCGAGGTCAAGGGCTTCGGTCGCCAGAAGGGCCACACCGAGATTTACCGCGGCAGCGAATACACCGTGGATTTCCTTCCCAAGGTGAAGCTCGAGATCGTGGTCGCCGCCGACATGGTTTCCAAGACGGTCGACGCGATCGTGAAGGCCGCCAAGACCGGCAAGATCGGCGACGGCAAGGTCTTCGTCGTCGCGCTCGAGGATGCGGTTCGTATCCGCACCGACGAACGTGGCGACGCCGCGATCTGAGCCCGGCCATCCCTTCCGTCCTCGTTATTCTTCGGCCGGCCCCTTTCGCGGGGGCCGGCTTTTTTGTTCGCGAATTTTTTGGCAAAGAGCCGCGCGGCGGGCCTCGGTCGGGAACGAGCCGGGAAGCCGGAAGTCTGAGCCGCCCATGCCTGCTCCATGGGGCTATGCCCCCACCTCCCGCCCCAAGTTTCGCCCGCGAGAATTTTCGCGCGTCGGATGGCATCTTGCCGCGCGGAGGCGGAAGGCCTCTCGCCCGTTTCCGCCGATCAAACCCGCATCGTCCTCATGAATGCCGCCACCCTTTCCGCTCCCGCCCGCGGGTCCGCCGCGGAGACCTCCGTTTCCACGGGGGACGTCGCCCGCCACTACGACCAGCTTGATCGCTTTTATCGCCAACTCTGGGGCGAGCATGTGCATCATGGTTTTTGGGCGACGGGACGCGAGACGCGCGGCGAGGCCGTGCGCTCGTTGGTCGACGTCGTCGCGGCCCGGGCGCGCATCGCGCCGAAAATGAACGTCGTCGACATCGGCTGCGGTTACGGCGCCACCGCGCGCATCCTCGCCGTCGAGCGCCTTGCGAACGTGGTCGGTTACACCATCTCCGAGGCCCAGTATTGGTATGCGCAGGGCCAGGAGGCCGCCCGGAGAAAGGAGCAGGAGGAGGACGCCGTGGTCGAGGAGGAGATCAACCCCCGCATCGTGCTCGCCGACTGGCTTCGGAACGATTTGCCCGACACGAGCCAGGACGCGGTGGTCGCGATCGAGAGCACCGAGCATATGGCCGACAAGGCGGCGGTGTTTCGCGAGGTCGCGCGCGTGCTGCGCCCGGAGGGTCGGCTGGTCGTCTGCGCCTGGACCGCGGCCAGCCAGCCGAAGCCTTGGCACAGGCGCCGTCTGCTCGAGCCGATCCGCCGCGAGAGTCGTCTCGCGGGTCTCGACCGCGAGGAGGACTACGTGAACTGGATCAGCTCGGCGGGTCTCAATGTCACCGGTCGCGACGATGTCTCCGCGCGTGTCGCCAAGACCTGGTCGATCTGCGCGCGCCGTCTGCTGCTTGGTCTCGTCATCGATCCGCGTTACGCGCGTTTCCTGATGGACGGGCGCAACGACAGCCGCGTCTTCGCCAAGACGCTCCCGCGCCTCTGGCTCGCCTACCGGCTCGGCGCCTTGCGCTACGTCATCTACACTGCCTGCAAGCCGCCGGCGGAGTGATCCCCTTTCGGCGTTCGAGTCGTCGGCGTCGCGTGTTTTTCGATGGTCGGCCTATGCGCGCGCGACCGCGCATCGCATCACCAAAAGCCGCTTGGCGCTTCCGGGAGAAAGGGCTGCCTTCGACTCGTGATGGGCTACAACTGGTTCGGTCTGATCTGTGGAGCGCTGGCGGTCTTGTTGTTCGCGCTCGTGCATCGCGCGGGCCGCAAGCTTTCGCGGGCTCGGCTCGCCGTGTGGATCGCGGTCGCGCTGCTGCTTGCGTCGCCCGGGCTGCTGCTGGCGGCGCACTACCTGCGCGTCGTGCCCGAGTGGCCTTGGTTCTACGAGGCGCGGTCTTGGCCTGGTTCGGAACTATGGGTGGTTTCCTTGGGTGTCTTGGGCGGCTGCGTGGCGGCGTGGCTGCCGCGGCGCGCGCGCATCTTGCCTTTGCTCGCCACGACGGGCGCGGCGACGGGGCCTTTTCTGAAGCCGGTGCTCGCGCCTTTGCCGGAAAAGGAATTTCGCGAGGTGTGGACAAAGAACGTCTGTATCCAGAGCACCTTTGCGACCTGCGGGCCGGCGAGCCTGGCGACGATCCTGCGCGCCCAGGGTATCGAGGCTCGGGAACGCGACCTCGCGCGGGCGGCGCACAGCTATCGGGGCGGCACGGAGGCGTGGTATCTCGCGCGCGAGGCGCGTGCGCGCGGGCTCGAGGCGAGGTTTCGTCGCGATGCGGGGTTTCCGGGGCAGGCGCGCTGGCCGGCGATCGTCGGGGTCAAGGTCGAGGACGGGCGCGGGCACTTCATCCCGTTTCTCGGGCGGGAGGGGGAACGGTTTCTCGTGGGCGACCCGATGATCGGGCCGGAGCGGCTGACGCGCGAAGAGTTGGAGCGGCGCTACCGTTTCACGGGTTTTGCGCTCGAGCTCAGCCGTCCTGCCGACGGTGCATCGCGGTGATGGCGCGGAGCCGCTGGCCGAGCGCTTCCGCGATCAGGATCATCTCCTCGGCCTCGGCGGCGGGGAGATGCGCGCGGCAATGGCGTCGCCAGAGCTCGAGCCAGGCGGCGAAGTGCCGTTCCTCGAGTTGGAGCGGGATATGGCGCGCGGCCATGCCGCCGCCGTAGAGCGCGGGGCCGCCGGCGAGGCCGGACCAGAAGCCGGCGATTTTTTCGAGGTGAGAAGGCCAGTCGTCGATGCGAGCGGCGAAGATCGGGCCGATCTCGTGGTGTTGGCGCACGTCGGCGTAGAAGCGGCGCAGGAGCAACATGAGCCCGTCGCGGCCGCCGATGCGTTCGTAGAGAGTGGGAGGAGCGTCCATGGCTGCGCGGGGAAGGAGTTCAGCAACCTGTGGCGGAGCGCATAAGGAGCAAGCGATCACGCGAAGCGACCTTCGGCCCGCCTTTCCTGAAGCAGGAATCGGTCGGTTTGCGGCGGCGCGAAGCGGCGAGTCGGGCGGCGAATGGAGATCGGAGACGCGGTTGGCGGGTTGTTGACCGCAGGTGTTCGGCGCGGGCGGTCACTCCGTGGGAGCTCCTGATCGAAGACCGCGGGCGTGGAGAACGATGGCGACCGCGACGACGAAGTTGAAACCGCTGACGACGGCTCGCACCGGGAGCGAGAGCGAGGTCGCGAGGAAGAGGAGCCCGCAGCCGGAAAACACGGCGGCGGCCACGTGGCACAGCGTGCGGGCACGGCGGAGGTCGGCCT
>CAMLNJ010000320.1 GCA_946481225.1 uncultured Verrucomicrobiota bacterium
CCCAGAAGCTCAATTCCGCAAAGGGGGTCGTGGCGACATTCGTCCATGTTTTCAGTGTAAACGCGCGAACGGTTGGGGAGTGATTTGCAAAGGTTGGGGAGTGATCCCGCCCACCGAGCCCCAAAAATCAAGCCATCCGAGGAGGCCTCTGGGCTCGGCCTAAGAATCCCCTAGGAGCGGCTTGGGGGCCGCTTAAAAGCCTCAGATATCCACCCCCACCGCCTGGTCCGCCGCCCGAAGGTAGCAGAACGGCATGTTGATCGCCCGGCCCGGAGCGGTGCTGGTTCCCTCCGTGATCCGCGGGAGCGTGTAGGTCGGTGAAACCGGCCAGGTCGACGACACGAAGGGGTTGTAGCCCTCCGGGACCGTTCCATCCCAGACATACTCCTTGCGGACGATGCTCCGGATCCCGTCTCCCTCCGCCGGGATGCCTCGCGCCGAAAAGGCAAAAATCGAACCGCCCGCAGTGCCGTTGATCCCGACCGACGCCCACGGCGCTCCATGTTGCACCCCCGGATTCGGACTGGGGTCAAACATCGAAAAGGGCGGCGCGGTGGTGGCGCCGGTGATCGACGTAATCGCCCCGCCGCGCAAAATCGGAAGGCAATAGACCGGACTGCCATCCAGCGGATCGCGGAGAAAAGCATTCGTGACCCGAACCACCCCCGACGTATCATCCATCGGAATCCACCCTCGGATCATCTTCATCCCGGTCACGCCGGGGAACTGTTTCCAATACCAATCGTAGTCCTCGCTGCGGGCCTCGAAAAAAAACGGCTGGAACCGCAGCGCCGGGACCTGCGTCGGGCTCTCGCCGACGAGCTCTGCATAGGCCAGATCCGGACGCGCCCAGGTGGTCCACCAAAAGCGCCCCCCGGCTCCCACTCGTAACTGCGAATTGTTAAACGGGCCGATCTCCACCGCGGAGGGAGAGTTCGCCCACTCCAGCCGAAATCCGGGGTCGGCGATAAAGTTGCCATTGGCGTCGATCGTAACCCCGCGATTAAAGGCATTGTTGCCGGCGCCGCCGAACGCCGGGAGGTGCTTCGAAAAACGGCCGACGGTGCCCGACGTCGCGGCCCCAAACTCGTAATGCGCAGGCCGAAACTCCAGCCGCGCGAGGCCGTAGGGGCGATAGGAAGCGCTGGGCGGCGAAAGATCGTAGACCTCTGCCTCGATCTCATCCCAGTCGATGCGCAGGTATTGAGTAATGAGCGGCACCTGGTGCCGAAAACGGAACTCTACCGCCGCCTCGGAGGTGCTCGAAAAAAGGGCGCTGGGATCTCCAACCACCCCGAAACTACTCGCCTGCCACGCGCCAAACGCTCCGCCGAAGGAATTGGACCGCGACTCGATTTGCAGGCCAAACGACGGCTCATATCCGATCTCGGCCGATAAACGCGCAAAGAAGAGCGCGTTGCCATTCATGGGGTAAATGCCTTCGCCGTTTCTCACCCGGCCGGCCGCGCGGTTGCTGATCGCGGGAATAAACATCAGATCCCTCCCCACGCCGGGCCGGTGGAGGTCGGCACATAGACCAGATTGTTGCCGACCGAGGGGACGACCACATTCGCCTCCGTGATCACCGCCAAAAGCAGCCGGAAACGGCTATTTGTCGGCGTCACATAATCCACGGTCGTGGCAGGCGGAGAAGCACCCAGGACAACCATCACCTCCGACGTCAGCGGGAGCCACGACACGTCGGGCGCGACTTCGAGATACACGGAGGCAAAAGTGTTTTTCGGAATGCTCAGCGTCGGCGCCGGCGTGGCGTAGAGCAGCACGTCGTCGATGGTGACAGGCAGGCCGTTCACGAAGCCCACGTCGACATTCACGATCCAGACATCCTCGTCCTCCGGATCCTCCGAGAGGGTGACGCGGAATGGGTAGGGGTAGCTCGGCGCGACCGCGGGCAGCGTGTCGTTTTGGGGAAGCCATCTGGAGAGTCCGGCGGGCATGGGTAGAGGAGCGAAAGAGAAAGGGAAAAGAGCGCGCCGCGCTCAGGGCGGCTCGGGCGGCGGGATGCGGATCGTCGACTCGTTCAGGCGACCGGTCACCATCGCGAAGGCGCCGGTGATGTCGCGGCGCGTCCGGTTGCTCCGGAAAAGCTCCTGGAGCTCCTGCGGGCCGAGGTGGTGGGGTGGGCCCACCGTGATCGTCGTGCGGCCGCTCTCGATGTCGACGTCGACGGCCTGCACGAGCGCGCGCATCGTCGCCCACTCCGGCCGGCTTCCGGTGAGGTTGATGACCACGCCCGGGCGGACGGAGAGCGTGGGCTCATCCTCCACGAGGACCAGCGTGCCCTCGTAGTGCAGATCCTTGATGCCGTCCCAGATCTTTGCCGCGAGGCCGGGCATCGCCGCCTCCGCCGCTTCGCCCACTTCCACCACGCCACCACGCTCGCGATAGACGCGTGTCTGCGCGCTCGTGGCGGTGACGCGCGTCTCCCACCGCTCCGTGCGCTGGGCCGATACGCCGTCGATCACCTCCGTGAAGGCGATCTCGGCGCTGATCAGCTGGGTCTCCGCGCTCAGCGAGGAATAGTTTTGGAGCATCCAGTCGGTGATGCCGCCCGCCACCAGTTCGCGCTCGCAGGCGGAGGTCGGCTCCGCCGATTGGTTGTCGTCGTTTTCTCCGGCCGGCACGCGCACGCGCGCGCAGCTGCGAAATCCTGTGATCGTGGCGGCCGCCAGGCGCGGGATCTTCCGACGCCAAAACGCCGCGAGGGCGTTGAAGGCATTGCCGCCCTCGCCCTCGCCGGGCAGCACCGTCCCCGGCGTCGCGAGGTAGTTGGAAAGCACTTCCGTCCTCACCGGCTGGGTGAGGCGCGTGGCGCCGGTCGTGGCGCCCGCCAGATCGATCGTGCGCACCACCGCGCGCGGCTCCTCGCCGGTGGCGTCCTCCGGCGCCGCCTGCTTTTCGTATTTCGCCCAGACCGCCTCCGTGGAGTCCTGGGCGCGTCGGAAAAACAGGACCACCGCCGGGGCCTGGAGCTTGTAGGCGGGCCGGATCGAGATGTCCACAAAGGGCACGTAGGCGCTTCCGCCGCCCTCTCCCGGCGGCGGCACCGCGAGAGACACAGCGTCGAGGTTGGCGCGCCGGCCGGCGCGGTAGGCGGGCGCCTCCGACGCGTAGTCGAACCACTGGGCGACATCGGGCGCGAATTGGAGGAGACGGCCGATCGCATCCGTCACTTGGAGATCGAGCGCCTCGTCGAGCGGGACCGGCCAAGCGAGCCCGCTTATCGCGCCCACGGTGACGCCCGCGCCGGAGCCGGACACGATGTCGGCCAGCGCGGCGGAGAGATTGAGTTGCTCGGCCGATCCCGCCGCGAGGAGGCGAAGCCCGAGGATGGCGCGGCCGATCTTCTTTTTCTCAAGCGTCGGGTAGGTCGCGAGCGGGTCGACGGCGAAGGATTGCTCCTGGAGGTAGGCGCGTTCCTCCAGCCAGGCCCAGGGGCCATGCGCCTCGTAGGATATGCTCTCGGCTTCGGAGCCCATGAAGCGGGGCGTCTCGCGGATCTTGCCGCGGAAGACGACCACCACCCCGCGCGTGAGCACGATGGCCGCATCGTAGGCCCAGCGAAGGTCGGCGTCGAAGGAGGCCGCAGGATCGTCCCACGAAAACACGTCGGGCGCGCCGTTCACCAAGCGCAGGCTCGGCGCCTCGATGCCAAGCTCCTCGAAGGTCTGCCCGTTGATTTTCCAGAGGGTGCGGTCCATGGCGGTCAGCCCTTTGTGTTGGCGCGGGCCTTGAGGCCCTGCATCTCGGTCCGGAGCGTTCGCACCTCACGGCCGAGCGCCTTGAGCGCGGGGCTCTCGCCGCCGAGCTGGGAAACCAGGATCGAGAGTTCGGCCAAGGCTTTGACCAGGGCCTCGATCTCGCCCTCGGTCGCGCCGCCCTCGCGGGCCGCGGCGGCGGCCTTTTCGGCCGTATCGAGCGCGCGCTGGAGCGAGGGGTTTTCCTTGGCGGCGCGGGTGGTGCGAGCGTTGGCGACGCCGGCCTGGGCGCGTTCGCCGAGGGCGCCACCGGCCTCGCCGAGACGCTTTTCCTCGGCCTCGATGGCATTCTTCTCGGCCTCGGCGTCGAGCTTGGCGCGGGCCTCGCGCGCCTGCGCGTCGATCTTGGCGAGATCGATGTCGCGGGCGCGCTCCACGCCCGGATCGGGCGACCGGTCAAAAAAACCGACTGCGTTTTCAAACTCAGCTTGGCGAGCTGCCTTGGCTCGCTCGGCCTTTTGCTCGGGTGTGCGTTTCGCTTCCTCGTCCGCGTCGATGGTCTCGCGAGCCTTCCTTAGGTTCTCATTGGCAAGCGCCTCCTCCATGGCGGCCTTCGCATCGTCGGAAGATTTGGCAAGGGCGTTGAGGGCGGCCTGATTGGCGAGGATCTTTTTCCGGATCTCCTCCTGGACGTTGATCACTGGCCCGCCGGCCCCGGCCATGCTAGACATGGCGGCCTCGGCCTCGCTTGGAAGCCCGGCGAGGGCATTGACAATATCTCCCGCGATTAAGCCGATGCCCTCACCCAAGTCCATGAACCCAGCGGCGACTTTGCCGCTAAAGA
>CAMLNJ010000321.1 GCA_946481225.1 uncultured Verrucomicrobiota bacterium
CGCGGGCGACAAGGGCGTAGAAAACGACGACGGAGAGCGCGCCAAATGAGCGAAGCGATGGCATGGAAACCGGAGGTGGGACCTTCCCAAGCGACAAACACGGCCTCCTCACAGGCAAGCCAGCAAAAGCCGAATTCTTGCATCTAGGACCAAAAGCCTCCGCAGGGGACCTTCGTCCCGAACCGGTTCGCCGACCTTACTCCACCCGCGCCGCGCCGCGGCCGTCGCCAAACTCGATCCCGATCCGCTCCCCGGCCTGAAGCCTCGCCGCTCGTGTCACCGGTCGCCCCTCGGCGTCGCGGATGATCGCGAAACCACGGTTCAACACCGATACCGGGCTCGCCGCCTGCAGGCGCTTCCAAAGTCCCAACAAACGCTGCGACTCCGCCTCGATCCTCCGCGTCGGCGAGACCGCCGCCAGACGCCCGCCGAGCAAGGCCGCGTCATGCCGCCGCGCCTGCATCGCGTGCGCCACCGCCGACTCGGCCCGGTTCCGCAGATCGTCCAAGCGCAACCACCCGCGCTCCACCTGAGCCGCGGGCGAAAGCAGCTTCAACCGGGCGCCCAGCCCGTCCAGTCGCTCGCGCGCCGCGCCCAGCGCCGACTCCGCCTCCCCTTCCAGCGCGCGCGCCAGCCGGGCCAGCCGCTCGGTCTCCGCCACGAAGCCGCTCGAGATCAGCTCGGCCGCCGCGCTCGGCGTCTCCGCCCGCGCGTCCGCCGCGAAGTCGCACAGCGTGAAATCGATCTCGTGTCCCACCGCCGAGATCACCGGCACGCGCGAGGCCGCCACCGCGCGTGCCAACACCTCCTCGTTAAACGCCCACAGATCCTCCAACGACCCTCCGCCGCGGCCGACCACCAGGAGGTCGAACTTCACGCCGCACGCGGCCGGATCGTTCGCGGCCGCGATCATCGCCGCGCACTCCGCCGCCGCGCCTTCGCCCTGCACCTTGGCCGGCAGCACCACCACGCGCCCCCGCCATTCGCGCCGCGCGAGGATGCGCAAAAAATCCTGCACCGCCGCGCCCGTCGGCGAGGTCACGAAACCCACCGTCCTCGGCAGGCGGGGCATCGCCCGCTTGCGCTCCTTCTCAAACAAACCCTCCGCCGCGAGCCGCGCCTTCAACGCCTCGAACTCGCGCTGCAGCCGGCCCGTGCCGTCGTCCACCACGGCGCGCACGATGAGCTGATACTCCCCGCGCGCCTCATAGACGGAAGCCTCGCCATAGACGACAACCTGGCCGCCCTCGCGCAGCTTCGTCGTCTGCCGCGCCGCGTCCCCGCGAAACATCACCGCGCGCACCTGCGCCCCGGCGTCCTTCAGCGAAAAATAGACGTGGCCGCTCGCCTGCACGCGCAGGTTCGACACCTCGCCACGCACCCAGCCCGGCTTCAGGCCGCCCTCGATCAGCGCCTTCACGCGCCGCGTGAACTCCGTCACGCTCTCCGCGCGCGTCCCGCCCCCGCCGAGGTCAAACTCGCGTCCGCCGCTCATACCCCGTCCCCTCCGCGGCCCTCGCCCGCCAGTTCCGCCGCCTGCGCCGCCGCCCCGCGCGCGGCGAGCCGGCTCCGCGCCAGCTTGATCGCCACCGCCACCAACGCCACGCCGGCCAGCGCCGCGAGCGCCAGACGCCATTGCCCTTTCATCAAGGCGTCGCCAAAGACGATCATCAGCGACACGGTCGCGGTCGAAACGACCCATGAGATCGCGAGGTAGGTGCCGAAGGACACTCCCGCCAGCCCGAGCAGCAAGCTCTGAAAAACGTAGGGCGCCCCGGGGGTGATCCGCACCATGAAGACAAAAAGCCCTTGCCGGCCCGCCGGCACGGCCGGGATCGCGTAGCCGAGAAATGCCAGCAATTTCTCCACCCAGGGCCGCACGACAAAACGAGCCAGACCGTAGGAAATGGTCATGCTCACCGCCATGCTAAGGCCCGAAAACGCGAGCACCATCGGCAGCCCCAAGGTCGCGCCGAAAAGCGTGCCGGCCCCGAAGGCGAACGGCGAGACCGGGAAGCCCACCGCCGGCAACACCGCGAAGGCGGCGAAAAACCAGCCCGCGCCCAGGCTCCGCACCCATTCGGTGGCCGCGGTCGCGGATTCCTTGAGCCGCGTCCACGTCTCCGGCGGCTGCGCCGCCGCCCACGCGACCAGCGCCACACCCGCGACCGCGCCGACGGCGAGCGCCGCCACGCGCCGCCGCCGATGCCGAGCCGCCGTGAGTTCCGGAGAATCCATCCGCCCACGCTGCCCCCCGCGCCGCCGCCCGGTCAAGTCGCCGCCATGATCGCGCTCGTCGCGAACGGCCGAAAAAATCCCCTTCCCGCCTCGCCCCCCTGCGACCACCGTCCCGACAACGCCATGAATTCCATCACCACCGGCGATCCCGTCCCGCGAGGAGGCGCCGCCGCCAGACGGCGGCGCGGCATGACGGCGGCATCCGCATCATCCGCTCGCAGGCAAGTCCGCCCGCGCCCTCTCCCGCTTTCTTTGTGAACGAACCGAGCCCCCCGCATGTCCGAGATCGGACGTTCCTCTTCGTCGTCTGCGCGCTCGCGCTTCTCTTGGCGCTAAGCCTCCCGCCACCCTCTTCCAGCCGCATTCAAACCTGGCCCCTCGCCCTGGGCGCCGCCGCCTTTTGGTTGCTGCCCATCCTCGTCGCCGCGATTCGCTTCGCCCGCGGACGTCCGGACGCCCGCCTAGGTGGTGCGCTTGACGCCGCTCTGGCGCTTTTCGCCGTCGGCGGACTTGTGTCCGCCGCCTTCTCGCCACTGCGCGAAACACTGGCGCCCCACCTTCTTCCTTTCTTGGGCGCGCTGTCGCTGCCCTATGCGCTGCTTCCGATCCTGCGAAAACCGCGGACGGACCTTTTGGCCGCGGCCTTCCTTTACCCGCTCATCCTCGCCGGCGTCTTTCTTTGGCTCCCCAAGGCCGGCTCGCGCAACGATCAACCCTTCGGCCATGCGAACACCACCGGGGCCGTCTTCGCCCTCGCCGCCTGCTGGCTCGCCGGCATGGCGGTCGCGACCCCGTCCCGCCGCCTGCGGGCGCTCCACATTTTCGGATCGGCTTCGGCCGCCGCTCTCGCCGCCAGCTCAGGCAGCCGAGGCGCCGTCCTCGCCCTCGCCGCCGCCGCGGCGACAGGCGGGGCCCTCGTGTTTTTCCGTCGCGGTCGCATCGTCCCCTTTCTCGCGCTGACCGTCCTCGCCTTCTCCGCCGCCATCTTCTCCAACCAACGCCTGCGCGAACTGGTCGCCTCGGGCGGCTGGTCCGCGGTCTCGAACGAAAGCAATGCGCAGCGAATCGCCATGATCCGGGGCGGCCTCGATCTCGGCCGGCTTCGCCCGCTCGTTGGCTGGGGCCCCGGAGCCGTGCCCCACGTTTTCCCCTCGGTTCGCGCGAACCTGCCGGGCATTCCCGACAACTATCTCCAACTCCACAACAGCATCGCGCAAGCCGCGGCGACGCTCGGCCTCCCCGGTCTCCTGGGGATTTTCATCCTTTTGCTCGCAACGGTCCGCCGCGCCCTTTCGGCGTCCGCCACGCCAGACCGGGCTCCGATCCTCGCCGCCCTTGTCTGCGGCGCCGTGCTTCTGCTCTTCGATCACTCCTTCGCCACCCCCGCCTTCGCCGTCCTCGCCGCCCTTCCCGTGGCCGCGCTCGCCCACGCCGGACGCCCCCCCGCGCCGCGACCCCGGCTTTGGCTCTTCGCGATCGTCGGGCCCCTCCTCGCGTTTCTCGCCTGGCCGGTCGGCCGCGATCTCGCCGCCCGCGCCGCCTGGGCCTCCGCGCTCGACGCCGCGAACGAAGGCGCCGCCGGCCCCTACGCCGCCAAGCTCCGCCGCGCCCATGAACTCGCTCCCGCCGATCTTTTTTTCTCGGACCAACTCGCCTCCCATCTCGCGATCGGGCACCCCTTCCCCGCCCCCGGCCCCGCTCCCTCGCCGGAGGAGGCGATTTCGATCCTCCGTTCCACCCTCGCGCGCAACCCCGCTCACGAATTCGCCCGCTACAACCTCGGCTGGCTCCTCCTCGCCGAGCCCGCCGCCGAGCCCGCCGAGATCGAAAAACACTTCGCCTCCGCCGCGCGCCTCGCCCCCGCGCGCGCCGGCGTCTGGCTGGGCCTCGCCCTCGCCCGTCTCCAGGCCGGCGCCACCGACTCCGCCATCCCCGCCTTGGCGGCTGAAGTTCTCCTCGATCCCGCCTTCGCCTGGTCCCCTCACTGGCGCGAACCCGCGCTCCTCGCCCTTCGCCCGGCCGTTCTCGCCTGCGCCGCCGATTTCCTCGACGCGCGGAGATCGGCGCCCGAATTCGCCGCCCGGCTCCGAAACCCGGGCGCCCCGGTGGACGCCGCGTCCGTCCATCGCCGCGTCCGAGCCGGCCACGGCGTCCTGTATGGCCATCCCGACGGGCGCCCGCCGGCCGACGTCCCCGTTTTGCTCAACGTAAACCCTCCTTTTCCCCCCCCCGCCTCCCTTCCGCCCCAGGGCTTCGTTACCCCCGCCCAGCGGCACGCCTGCGGCGGGCGCGCGGCGGTCGGATCGGTGGTCAGGGTTTCG
>CAMLNJ010000322.1 GCA_946481225.1 uncultured Verrucomicrobiota bacterium
TCGCCCCGCTTGGCATCGGCCGCGGCCGCCAGCCCGCGACGGGCGGCGCGGACGAGTTCTGGGAATTGGTCGGTGATACGGTGGAGGTCGCGCGAGTAGAGCTCGACGCGGTCGCCTTGTTTATGGAGCTGGCAGCGGATGCCGTCGTATTTTTCCTCGAGCCAGACGGGTGGGGGAAGCCGTTCGAGGATGGCGGCGGCGGTGGGCTCGGGGCTGGCGAGCATGAACTGCAACGGGTGGAAAACGCGCAGGGCGATCGAGGGGAGCGTGTCGGTGAAGGCGGCGCGGACGACAACGGGGAGGTCGCCGCAGAGGAGATTGGCCTCGCGGATGGCCTCGAGCGGGCGGGCGGTGGCGGCGGCGACGGCTTCCTCGACGAGGCCCTCGCGCAGGCCGATGCGGAGGTCGCCGGTGATGATTTTGATCAGGTATTTGGCGGCGAGGGGCGAGAGGTGGCGGAGCGTGGCGGTGAGGTGCTCGAGCTTGGCGGAGGGGCCGGAAGTGGCGGCGAGGCGTGCGAGGAGAGCTTGGAGTGCGGAGAGCGGGAGCGGGGAGCGGGGCGCGGGAGGATGCTTGGGCGCGGCGAGGAGGGCCTCGGCGGTGTCGCCGCTGTCTCCGTAGCGGCGATAGGCGGCGCGGAAGTCGCCCTCGTTGTGGCCGGAGATCTCGAGAACGGCGCGGCGGAGGAGAGACCAGCCGGTGTTGAGGGTGCGAGGGTCGGATTGCGGGAAGGGGCGGCCGGTGAGGTGGAGCGCGGCGCGCGCGGCGTCGTCGGGAGCGAGGGCGGCGAAGTGGTCGCGAAGGGCGGCGATCTTCTCGAGTTTGGAAGGGGTGTCGCGGATGCGCTCGGCGACGGCGGCGAGGGCATCGAGGGTGGCGGCCGGGAGAGACGGAGGTTCGTCGCGGAGGACGCGGAGCTCGGATACGGAGGGCACGGAGGCCGGCGGAGGTGGCGGAGGAGGAGAGGCCGAGCTGGGGCTCGGCGTTCCCGGGAACGGCGAGGAGAGGGCGAGGTCGAGTTGGTTGTCCTGGTTGATGGCCCAGGCTTCGACGCCACGGTCGCGGAGGTCGCGGGCGAACTCGGTGGCGAAGCCGTGGAGGGTGAGGACGCGTTTGGGTTTCGTGATTTCGACGAAGCGGAGGAGGTCGGGGTAGTCCGCGTGGTCGGAGAGGGGGAAAGCGGCGTCGCATTGGTAGCGGAAGCGGGCGCCGGGATCGAGGGCCCAGCCGGTGAGGACGGCGGTGCGGCGGCGGGGGATTTTTCGGACGAAGGCGGAGTTGGCCGTCTGGGGCGGGCAGATGACGACGTGGCCCGGGCAGGTGGCGGCGTCGAAGGCGACATGGGCCGGGAATGTGATACCCAGCGACTCGTAGATCCGGGTGAGACGGTGGGTCTGCGGGTGGAGCATCACCGGGAGCGAGGCGCCGGCGAGCGAGCGGAGGATTTCCTGGCTTTTGCCGAGGCTGTAACCGCAGAGGAGGGGCGTCTCGTTTTCCTCGAGGGCGGCGCGGCACCAGGCGATGATGTCGGCGAGGACGCGGTCGGTGGGCGGGAGCGTGTAGTGAGGCCGGCCATACGTCGTCTCCATGATGACGAGGTCGGCGGGCGGAGGCTCGCAGGGTTCGGCGGAGCGGCCGGGGCGAAGCTTGAAATCGCCGGTGTAGAGGAGGCGGCCGTGTTCGGGGTGGTCGAGCGCGATCATGGCCGAGCCGTGGATGTGGCCGGCGGGGTGGAGGGTGACGGTGACCTCGGGGTGGTCGGGGGAGAGCGGGGCGGGTTGGTGGAAGGGCAGCTCGAGCTCGACGCGGTCGCCGAGGCGATCGGGCATACGGGCGCGCATGAGGGCGGCGGTGCCGGGGGAGAGCATGACCTCGCGGTGCGGGGCGAGGTGGTCGAAGTGGGCGTGCGAGACGAAGCAGCGGTCGACCGGATGGTGGGCGTCGAGCCACCAGCCGAGCTGGGGGAGGTAGAGGCCGTTGCGGTATTGGACATCCCAGGGCACGGGAGCCAATTTAGCGGGCGTCCGAACTAATCAAACCGATTGGCGTCGAAATCGGATGAAGGGAAAACACCGGTTCGCCGGCTCACTTGCCCTGAAGTGCGAACTTGCCCGGGCCGGTGAAGAGGAGGCCGAGGCAGACGACCATCATGGTCGCGGGGTAGTCGGCGGCGCCCCAGCCGCCGAAGGGGTAGTATTTCCAGATCGAGGCGACGCCCATGGTGACGGTGAGCGCGAGGGCGGCGGGACGGTGGGCGAAACCGAGGACGAGGCAGACCGCGCCGAGGGTCATCGCGAGGATGGCGAGGAAGCCCCAGACTTGATAGCCGAAGCCGATGCCGAGGTAGCTCACGGAGCGGCCGACGCTCGACCAAGAGTCGGGATCGGCGAGGCGATGGAGGCCGTGGAGAAGCAGGAATGACAGGCCCACGCCGACGCGGAGCACAAGCAGGCCGAAGTCCTGGAAGCGGTCTAGGAAGGACCAGCGAAACATCGGCGGAGGCTCAGAGGCCGGTGGGATTTGTCAGCGTGGCTAGATACTTGCGTTTGATGAGGCGCCAGGCGGTGACGAAGAAGGCGGTGAGCGGGATGGCGAGGATCATGCCGAGGATGCCGCCGAGGGCGGTGCCCCAGAAGAAAATCGAGAAAATGATCGCGACCGGATGAAGCCCGGTGCGGTCGCCCATGATCTTGGGGGTGAGATACCAGCCCTCGATGTTTTGCACGACGATGAAGACGACGAGGACAAGCGCGACCAGTTGGAAGCCGCCCTCGGGCTGGAGAAAGGCGAGGGGGAGGGCGACGCCGAGGCCGATGATCGTGCCGAGGTAGGGCACGATGTTGAGGATGCCGAGCATGAGGCCGATGAATAGGCCGAACTTAAGGCCGATGACGGTGAAGCCGAGCGCGAGCATGACTCCCATGATGAGGCCGATGATGAGCTGGCCGCGGAAGAACGACACGATGATCGAGACGAATTCGCGCACGAGGAACACGATGTCCGCGCGCAGCCCGGGCTTGAGGAAGTTCAAATGGTCGCCGAGATTTTTGGTCGGCTCGCCGCTGGAGAGGAGGAAGAAGAAGAGGTAGATCGGGATAACGGCGAGGCTGGTGAGCACGCCGAAGATGCTGAGGATGCCGGAGCCGGCGGCCTTGAGCGAGGGCACGGCGTGGGTGGCGAGGCCCTGCGCTTCCTCCATGAGCCGGTTGACGGCGTTTTTGATCGTGGGGTTGGCGAGGTAGCGCTGGGCGGTCTCGACCCACTGCGGGTAGTTTTGCTCGCCGTAGGCGACGGCGCGTTCCCAGAGGGCGGGGAGAAAGCCGATGAAATCGAGCGACTGGGAGATGGCGGGCGGGATGATGGTCACGGCCAGGCCGGTCAACACGACGAGGAATCCGCCGAAGATGGCGATGACGGCGGCGACGCGGCTGAAACGCATCCGGCGTTCGAGGATGACCACCAGGGGCATGAGGACGAGGGCCATGATGCCGGCGCTGACGAGGGGCCAAAGGACACCGGAGAACGTGCCGATGAGAAAAACGCCGAGGAAGGCGAGCCCGACCATCAGGGCGCCGGCGGCGATGAAGGCGAAGAGCCCCAGCGCGAAGCCGGCGATGCGACGCTGGGTCGGCGAGAGCAAGGGCGCGGCGGCGCCTTCGGCGGGCGGAGCGTTTTCGGGAACGGGTGCGTCGGCCATGGAAGTGGCCAGAGCAAAACCCGCGTGGGTGGCGCGGGGCGAGGAAAGTTTTTGCCCTCAAGCGCCCGAGAGAGTTGCGCGCGCGCGGGAATGAATAGGCTGTCGGTCACGATTTATGCAGTCCGCGCCGGCCACGCACATCCACATCAAGGGAGCACGAGAGCACAATTTAAAGAACCTCGAGGTGCGGCTGCCGCGCGGGAAACTGGTGGTGATCACGGGGCCCTCGGGCTCGGGAAAGTCGTCGCTGGCCTTCGACACGCTTTATGCGGAGGGCTACCGGAAATACATGGAGTCGCTCTCCACGCAGGCGAGGCAGGTGCTGGAGCAGCTGAAGCGGCCGGACGTCGATTTCATTCACGGGCTCTCGCCGGTGCTGGCGATCGAGCAGCGCACGGGCAACGGCTCGCCGCGCTCGACGATCGCGACGGTGACGGAGATCGCGGACTATGCGCGGCTGCTCTGGGCGATCCATGGCGAGCAGCGTTGTCCCAAGGACGGCGGCCGCGTGGTGCAGCGTTCGCTCGACGACAATGTGCAGCACGTGCTGACGGGCTGCGCGGGGGAGCGCATCATGCTGCTCGCGCCTTTGATGAAGGCGAAGCCGAGCGTGCTGCGCGATGAACTGCCGCGGCTGCGTCAGCGCGGGTTTCAGCGCGTGCGGCTGGACGGCGAGGTAAAGAATCTCGACGACCCGCATCTGATCCCGAACGGGCAGGGTTCGCGGGAGATCGCGGTCGACGTGGTGGTGGATCGCCTCGTGGCGGTGGCGGAGCAGCGTTCCCGGCTGGCGGACTCGCTCGAGCTGGCGTTTCGCGAGGGCAAGGACC
>CAMLNJ010000323.1 GCA_946481225.1 uncultured Verrucomicrobiota bacterium
ACATCAAGAGCCTCACCTGCCTCGGCGCGACCCACATCCCCCAGCGCTGGGACGAGGCCGGCAAGCCCTACAAGTGCACCGCCGACGACGCCGCCTACGCGACCTTCGAGTTGAACAACGGCACGATCCTGCACTTCAACTCGTCCTGGGCCACCCGCGTGGACCGCGACGATCTGCTCACCCTCCATGTCGACGGCACGCACGGCACGGCGGTCGCGGGGCTCCGCGACTGCAAGGCCCAGTCGCTTGCGGCCACGCCGCGCTGCGTCTGGAATCCCGACATCGACAGCCCGGTCAAGTATCGCGACGGCTGGACCCGGGTGCCGGACCAGGGCGTCTACGACAACGCCTTCAAGGTGCAGTGGGAGCTCTTCCTGCGCCACGTGGTGAAGGACGAGCCCTTCCGCTGGAATCTCAAGGAAGGCGCCAAGGGCGTGCAGCTCGCCGAGCTTGCGCTCGAGAGCTGGGCGCAGCGTCGCTGGCTCGATGTGCCGGCGATCTGATCCGGCGAGTTTCCCCGATTTCGCGTCCGTCGTGTGGTGCGGCGGGCGCGGAAATTACCCCAAGTGGTGATTGGGCCGGCGCGGTTATAAATCGCGCCGGCTTTTTCATGTTCGGCCGGTTCCGCTTGCAAAGCGAGGCGTCACGCACGTCTTACGCGCCATCCACACATTCTTCCCATCATGCTAATCTGGATCGTTCTGATCATCGTCCCCATGCTCTTCGGGCTCTATGCCCAGATGAAGATTCGCAGCGCCTACTCCGCGAACGCGCAGATCGGTTCGCGCGGCGGGATCACCGGGCGGGAGGCCGCCGAGGCGGTCATTCGCTCCGCGGGCATCGGGGACGTGAAAATCATAGAGGTGCCCGGCGAATTGACCGACCACTACAACCCGATGACCAAGGAGCTGGCGCTGTCGGCGCACAATTACCACGGATCCAGCCTTGCGGCTCTCGGCGTCGCGGCCCACGAGGCCGGCCATGCGATCCAGCACAAGGTGGGTTATTCCATGATGACCGTCCGCCAGACGCTCGCGCCCGCGACGCAGATAGCGGCGGGAGTCTCGAATTTTGTGCTGATCGCCGGTATTTTCCTCTTCAGCACCGCGATCGGCGGAAAGCTGCTCATGCTCGGCGCGATCGCGTTGGCGGTGATCTGCCTTTTCCAGCTCGTGACGCTGCCTGTCGAATTTGACGCGAGCCGCCGGGCCAAGGAGCAGCTCGTCTCGCTCGGCATCCTGGATCGCGACGAGATGCGGGGCGTGAACGACACGCTCGGCGCCGCCGCTTTGACCTATGTCGCCGCCTTCGTGGCTTCGCTCGGCACGCTGCTGCATATCCTGCTCATGCTGGCGGGACGTCGCGAGGAGGAGTAGGCGCCCCGGGCTTGTCTCGTTCTGCGCAAGCGGCGCGCTCCCTTCGATGGAGCGCGCTTTTTTGCGCGCAAGGAACGGGGGCGCCGCGGAACGGGCGAGCGAGCGGGGCGGAGGTCGGACCGCAGGGCCGCCCCGGCGCGGCGGGGCTTCAGAAGGGCCAGACGCGCGGGATGACCACGAGGGCGACCGCCATGCACATGAAGTTGAGCGGAAGGCCGATCTTCACGAAATCGCCGAATTTGTAGCCGCCGACGCCATACACATAGGTGTTGGTCTGGTAGCCGATGGGGGTGGCGAAGGCGACCGAGGCGGCGAACATGACGGCGATGACGAAGGGCTCGTGGTGGACGCCGAGGCGCTGGGCGATGCCCAAGGCGATGGGGACCATGAGCGCCGCGACGGCGTTGTTGGAGAGGAGCTCGGTGAGCACCATCGTGACGAAGTAGAGGGCGCCGAGGACGAAGAAGGCCTTGTGGGCGGGGGGCACGGCGTGCTCGGCAAAGGCGACGATATTGCCCGCCATCCAGGCGGCGGCGCCGGTGCGTTCGAGGGCGACGCCCATGGCGAGCATGCCGAAGATGATGAAGAGGACCGGCCATTCGATGGCGTCGTAGGCTTCCTTCGGCCTGAGAACGCCGGCGGCGCAGATCAGCACGCAGCCGGCGAGGGCTCCGAGCTCGATGGAGACGAGGCCGAGGCATTCGCCGAGGATGACGCCGGCGATGACCCCGAGGACCAGGATGGCGTGGCGGGGTTTCGCCTTGGCGGGCGTGCGGTCGTGGTGGTCGAAGAGGGTGAGGTCGCGGTTGCCGTCGAGTGCGTTGATGGCCTGGTCGGTGCCCATCATGAGGAGGACATCGCCGGCCTCGAGGGGAAGGGTGTCGACCTGTTCGCGGACGTTGCGGCCCTCGCGGTGGAGGGCGAGGACGACGAGGCGGTAGCGTTGGCGGAAATTGAGCTCGCGAACGGTGCGTCCGACGAGTTCTGAGCGCGGATTGACGACGGCCTCGACGAGCGAGCCCTCGTGGGCGGCGATTTGCTCGAGGCCGAGGTTAAGTTCGGTGACGAGATCGATGCCGGCGGCGGCGCGGGTGGCGGCGATGCCCTTGGGGCGGCAGGAGAGAATGAGCCGGTCGCCGGCGCGGAGGAGCGTTTTGTCGGGTTCGAGAGGGAAGGCGACGCCGTCGCGCACGACCTCGAGGACGCGCACGCCGCGCGAGGGGGCGAGGCCGGCTTGCGCGAGGGTTTTCCCGATGGCGGGCGAGCCGGGTTGGACGAAGGCCTCGGTGATGTATTCGCGGCGTTCCTCTTCGGAGAGAATCGAGGTCAGCATCTCGCGCGTCGGGAGAAGGCGATTGCCCAGAAGGCCGAGATAGAGGGCGCCGACGAAGGTCATGGGCACGCCGAGCCAGGCGAGTTCGAAGAGGTGAAACGGAGGCAGCCCCCCGGCCTCGATCATGCCGGACACGACAAGATTGGTGCTGGTGCCGATGAGGGTACAGACGCCGCCGAGGATCGCGGCGTAGGAGAGGGGGATGAGGAGTTTCGACGGGGTGATCTTCATCCGACGGGCGAGGTTCAGGACCACCGGCAGGAAGACGACCACGACGGGCGTGTTGTTGATAAAGGCGGAGAGGGCGGCGACGGAAAGAACCAGGATAACGACGACGAGCGCGTAGGGGAGCTTGCCCGCATGTTCGACGGCCGAGGAGATGCGGTCGACGGCGCCGCATTTCACAAGGGCCGCGCTGAGCACGAACATGGCCCCGACGGTGAAGGGGGCGGGGTGGGCGAAAACGGCGAGCGCGTCTTTTCGCGGAAGCAGGCCGAGCCCGACCAAGGCGACAAGCAGGCCGAGCGCGACGAGGTCGGGGGAGAACTTTTCCCAGACGAAGAAGCCGAAGGTGACGGCGAGCAGGACGAAGATGAGGGCGATCTCCAAAGTCATGAGGCGGGGCGACGAAAGCAGGATAGAAAGAGGCCGGTCAGGCGGCCGGGGAGGTGCGGTCGCGCTCGGTGTGTTGATACCAACGATAGAAGACCCAGATAAGGGCGACGAAGGTAACGAGCATGCCGCCGAGTTTCATGATGGCGGCGCCGAGGAGCTGGTCTTGGGCGGGTTCGAAGCCGGCGATAAGCCGGGGGGCGAATTCATAAGTCGGGTAAAGGATCTCCTTGGAGAAGGCGAGGTAGGCGAAGAGGGGCGTCATCAGGATGGTCACTCCTACAAGGTAAAGCATCTGCACCGGATGGCGCGCGGGCGGGTATTCCCGGCTTGGGCTGAGCAGGGGCCACCAGTAGAGGAGGGCTCCGGCGAAAAAGGTGATGTGCTCCAGAATATGCACGGGGCGCTCGCGCAGGGCTAAGTCGTAGAGCGCGGGAATATGCCAGACTGAGATGACGGCGGTGTAGCCGACGGCGCAGAAGAGCGGGTGGCTAAAAACACGGAAGGGAAGGCGCAGGGCGGAGCGGGCGGCAAGGTGCGAGACCAGCCAGGCGGGCAGGCCGGTGAGAAAGAGAATCGCGGCGGGATAGATGATGAGCTGGTGCTGCACCATGTGCGCGCTGAGGAGGAAGCGTTCGCCGGCTTGGTCGAGGGGGGAACCCACGGCGAGGTAGAAGACGACGAGCGACGAATAGAAGCGAAGGGCGTGGACGCGGGAGAAGGCGGCGCCGGGCGGGGCGAGGCGCGGGCGGAACGGGCCGGTCGCCAAGGCGTAGAGCCAACCGAGCACGATGAGGCCGCCGACGAGGTAGGGTTCGTTGTGCCAGTGAGTCCAGTCGAGCATGGCGAGAGCGGGGAGCGAGGAGCAGGGAGCGAGGAACCAAAGGCGAAAGATACGAGATACGGCGATGGTGGAAGCTCTTGGGTGTCGCGACGGAAGCGGGAGGCGCGGAAAGCGCAAAAAGAAAGGGCACCCTCGCGGGTGCCCTCGGGTCGTTGCGAAAGCGACGGAGACGGTCGCCTTATTCGGATGCTGCGGCCGCTTTTTGCTCGGCGTAGATGGTCTGAGCGCTGAGCGGGACGCTGTCTTCGGAGCCGAAGATCGCCATGAGGGCGGCGACGGTGCCGCCGGCGAGGACGAGGCCAATGAAGAAAAGGATCGTGCAGAAGAGCTTGTCGAACTTCAGGTGCATGAACCAGAA
>CAMLNJ010000324.1 GCA_946481225.1 uncultured Verrucomicrobiota bacterium
CGGACGCTCCCGGCCTCGTCGAAATCACCGAACCCCAACTCGAGGAAGCCCCCGCTCCCTGAGCGCCTCCATCGCCCGTCGCCCACCGGCGCCGCCCTCATTCCCACCGCATCGCGGCGCCCAACGCGATTGCTCCTCCGAAGCGGAAACGCTACCTCCGACTTTGCCTCCGTTGGCCTCCCTGCCCTGCCCCTCCCGCCCCGAAAATGAGAACTCCCCGCATCGCCGCTGCGCTCGCACTGCTCGCCGCCGCTCCGGCCGTCTCCCCGGCCCTCGCCCAAGACGCCGCGCCCTCCCCCACCTCCGAACTAGCCGCGCTCCGGTCCGATTATGAGGACGCGCTCCGGCGCTTGCTCCAAAAACACGTCGCCGCGGACGACGTCGCCGCCGCCGCGGAGGTGAGCCGCGAGCTCGACCGCATCAGCCCCGCCCCGCCCGAGCCCGAAAGCGGCCCCGCTCCCGTCGGCACCTGGAAATGGATCGGCTACTCCTTCGCCACCTTCGGCTCGAACGGCATCGTCACCTCCGGCCAAAACAAGGGAGTCTGGAAATGGACCGACCAGGCCGCGGGCAAATTTCGCGTCGCATGGGTGAACGGCTACGTGGACGAGATGACCGTCGCGCCGAACGGAAAGCTGCTTCACGGCGTCAACAACGAGCAGTCGAAGTTCGTCGCCCATTTCGTCGCTCCGGAGAAAAAGTCCCCGCAAACCAAATAAACGCGCCCGCCATGAACACACGCCCCTTCGCCGCGCTCGTCCTCGCGCTCGCCCCCGTCGCCTCCCATGCGGATTCCGCCGTTTCCTCCGAAATCGCCGCGCTCCGCCAGACCTACGACGACGCCCTCCTTCGCCTGCTGAAAAAGTGCATCAAGGAAGGCGACCTCGCCGGGGTCGAGGAAACGGGCCTCGCGATCAAAAAGATCCGTCCCTCCTTTCCGGAGGTGAAAGAAGGCAAGGCGCCCGTCGGCCACTGGCGATGGAACAACAATTACCCGGCCGTCATCAGCCCGGATGGGTTCGCCGTCTGGAACGACAAAAGCTTCGGCGTATGGAAATGGACCAACGAGCAGAAGCGCGAAGCCCAGGTCAAATGGGCCAGCGGCTACATCGACACCTTCACCATCTCTCCCGACGGCAAAAACCTCCACGTCACGAACAACCACGACGAGAAATACGTGGTCCGAAAAATCGAGCAATCGGAGTAGCCGGCTCCCGCTGCAGGAACGACGCGTCCGCCCCACCTCCCCGCTCCCGCCGGGGCTTCCCCCTAGGGTGGTAATGAAGCCCCCGTGAAAACGGCGCGCGAGGGTTGTCCCCGTCGCCATGTCCGGCTACCGTTTCGCGATGGTCGAGCTTCCTCCGCATCCGAATTCGGCGGAGGCGCGACCGTCGGCCGGCATGAACACTTCGACTCCGATCCAGCTCCTGATGATCGAGGACAACGAGATGGACGCCATCCTCGAGACGCGCGAGCTCCAGCGCGCCGGCCTTCAACTCGCGGTCACCCGGATCGACACCGAGCCCGCGCTGCGCGACGCCCTTGGCCGGCAACCGTGGGATGTCATCCTTTGCGATTTCACGCTCCCGGGTTTCAGCGGCGCCGACGCCCTCCGCATTGCCAAGGAAACCGTCCCCGAGACGCCCTTCATCTTCGTCTCCGGCACCATCGGCGAGGAGGCCGTGGCCGAGGCGATGCGCTCCGGCGCCCAGGACTACGTGATGAAAGACCGCCTCAAGCGCCTCACCCCCGCCGTCACGCGCGAGCTGCGCGAGGCCGCCGCCCGCCGCGAGGCCCGTCTCGCGGAACGCTGGATGCGCGAGACCGAGCACAAATACCGGCAACTCTTCGACGCGCTCACCGAGGCGGTTTTCGTGATCGACGAGGCGAGCGGCCGCATCATCGACACCAATCGGCAGGCCGAACAGCTTCTCCAACGCGCCCGCCCCGAGATCGTCGGCGTCAGACACCCCGCTCTCTTCGCGTCGCCGACCGGCACGCCCGTCCTCGCCGAACTCCGAACCGCCGCCGCCGATCCCTCCCGCGGAGGCTACGCCCTGCATCTGCTGCTCCCTGACGGAACGCCGCTGCCCGTCCACGCCACGGCCTCGCCCATCGAGCTCTACGGCCGCCCTCTCCTGCTCGTCCTCATGCACCGCCGCGCCAGCCGCTCCGGCGCGCCGCGGCAGGCGATGAGCGCCGACATGATCGTCGCCGAGGTCGCGAAATGGCCCGACGCCGCCATCACCGATCTCATCGGGCGTATCGCGTTTCTTCGAACGCAACAAGGCAGGGAGCTGCCCTCGGCCGCCCCGACCGGCGCCGCGACGGCTTGAGCAAGCGCTCTCGCGAGAGGCTTTTTCACCGCCCCCCCGCGCTTGCCCGCGGATGTTTCCGGCCCCTCCTTCTCGGATGATCCCCAGGCACGTCCCCGCGCAATCCCGATTCGAACTCGGTCCAGGTCCCGAACTCGCCGTCTGCGAATATCGGCGCGACGGCTCCGCCTGGATACTCGAGCACACCTTCGTGCCCGAGACGATGCGAGGAGCCGGCGTCGCCGCCGTCTTGGTCAAGGCCGCCCTCGACCATATACAATCGGAGGGAGGCACCGTCGTGCCCGCCTGTTCCTACGTCGCCGCCTACATCCAACGCCACCCCGCCTACGCGCCGCTCGTCCGCACGCGCGGGTGAGCGCGAGGACCCGGCGCGGAAACGGCGGCTTTGACCACGGATTCGCCGAGCCTGCGGATTCCGCGTCTCGCCTATCCCCTCGTCTTGATCCGTGCCAATCTCTGAAATCCGCGGTCAAATTGAACCGCGGTTTCCGGCTCAGGCGCCGGGAGCGAGCCCGCGCTCGCTTGTCTTGGCAAAGGCCAGAAGGCGGGCGAACTCCGGCGTGGCGGCGTCGGGATGCGCGGCGAGTTTTTCAAGCGCCTGCGTCCGATTGAGACCGTCGCGATAAAGAATACGAAAGGCCCTGCGCACGCGCTCCAACTGCTCCGTCGTATGGCCGCGACGCTCGAGGCCGACCTTGTTGTAGGCCCGCACGATGGCGGGCGCGCCGTCGGCGATGAAATAAGGCGGCAAGTCATGCACGAGCTTGGCGGTGGCCGAAAGCATGGCGTGGGCGCCGATGCGGCAAAATTGGTGCACACCGCCATAGCCGCCGATGACAACGTAGTCCTCGATCGTGACGTGGCCTGCGAGGACCATGCCGTTGCTCGCCACGATGTGGTTTCCGACCACGCAATCGTGCGCGATATGGCCGGAGGCGAGGAAGGTGTTGTCGTCGCCCACGACGGTGTGGTCGCCGTCGTTCGTCGCGGAGTGGACGGTGAAATACTCGCGGAAGACGTTGCGCGCGCCGATGCGCACGCCGGGGTTTCCGCCCTTGAACTTCAGGTCCTGCGTCTTGCCGCCGATGCAAGCGTAAGGGAACACCTCGCAGGCCTCGCCAAGCCAGGTGTTGCCCTCGACCGAGGCGTGGTGGTGCAGGCGCGTGCGATCGCCGATGCGGACGCCCGGGCCGACATAACAAAGCGGGCCGATCTCCACGTCGGCGCCAAGCTGCGCCGCGGGATCGACGACGGCGGTGGGATGGATGTTGGTCGGCATGCTAATTCAAGGAAACGGAGTTTTAACGCGGAGGCGCAAAGACGCGGAGAAAAGGAAAGGCGACAACCCGGCTGATCTTACCTCCGCGTCTCCGCGCCTCTGCGTTGAAATGGTTTTTATGAATCAGCCTTCGACCTCGCTGCTGTCGAGGATGGCGAACATGAGCTCGGCGGAAGAGACGACCTGGCCGTCGACGGTGCAGGTCACCTCGGCGCTCGCGAGCTTGGTGCCGCGCGTCTTGGTGAGCTTGGCGTTGAGGATGAGCTGGTCGCCGGGGCGCACGGGCTTGCGGAACTTCACCTTGTCCGCGCTCATGAAGAGCGAGGTCTTCCCCTCGCTGCTGCCGCGGCGGAGCATGAGGATGCCGGCCGCCTGCGCCATCGCCTCGAGCTGGAGCACGCCGGGCATCACGGGGTTGCCCGGGAAGTGCCCTTGGAAAAACGGCTCGTTGATCGAGACGTTCTTGATCGCGACGAGCGCGTCCTCGCCGACGAACTCGACCACGCGGTCGACCATCAGGAACGGATAGCGGTGCGGCAGCGTGTCGAGGATGCGGCGGATATCGAGCTCGGTCTCGGTGGGCAGCACCATCGCGGGACGCGGCTTCTTTTTCGGTCCCTTCTTTTTCTCGGCGAGCTTCTCCGCGAGGGCCTTGGTGAGGTCGGCGTTGATCGCATGGCCCGGGCGGGTCGCGATGATGTGCGCCTTGATCGGCAGGCCGAGCAGCGTGATGTCGCCGATGATATCGAGCATCTTGTGGCGCACGAACTCGTCTTTGAAGCGCAGGCCCTCCTTGGAGAGGATCTTGTCGCCCTTGATCACGACGGCGCAGTCGAGCGAGCCGCCCTTGATCTTGCCCATCTTGATGAGCGCCTCGATGTCCTCGTAGACGGTGAAGGTGCG
>CAMLNJ010000325.1 GCA_946481225.1 uncultured Verrucomicrobiota bacterium
GCAGATGATCAGCAGGTTGTGCGAGATGAGTCGCGGCTATCGCCGGTTTTAGGCTCAATCCTGCGGCTCGGCGCGATGCGCGTCGGTGGCGAGCGCGGGCTCGAGGACCACGCCCTTCACGCGAATGCCGCTCATCTTCGCCACGATCCGCTCCGCCTCCTCGGCCTTCACATCGACCAAGGTGTGACGCTGATGGATATCCATCGCGCCGACCACCGTGGCGGGCAGGCGGGTCACGCCGGCGATCTTTCCGACCACGTCGGCCGGGGTGACGAGCGCCTTGCGGCCCACGTTCAGATAAATCGTCGTGTAACCCGGCTCGCGACCGGTGCGCGCCGGACGCTCGAACTTCTGCTTGCTCGGACGGGCGGCGCGACCCTCCACGCCAAAGCCTTCCCCGGCGCCGGCCTCGGCGCGCGGCTCGAACTTCGGCGCCGGCTTGTGCGCGGCCGCCTTGGGCGCGGCCGCCTTGGGCGCGGCCGCCTTGGGCGCGGCGGCCTTGGGCGGCGCGGGCACGGGGATCGGCGGACGGCTTTCGTCGTCGTAGGGACGCGAGTGCCGCGGGGTCTCCACCACTTGAGGAGGAACATCCTCGTCGGTGCCGCCACCCGCCGGACCCGGCTGGCCGCCGTTCATCAAATAGATCAGCGCTCCGATGATATCGGTGCTCGCGTAGCCCTGCTCCAGCAGGCGGTCGACCATGCGGTCCTGCGGACGGAATTGCTTCGCGTCGAGCGTGGCGCGCAGACGTTCAAAAAACACGTTCTCGCGCGCTTCCTCCACCTGGTCGAGCGAGGGCACCCGCTCGCGGCGCAGCGGCAGGCGCGCGTAGCGGATCATGTTTTGCAGGCCGTAGATCTCGCGGCCGCTCACGAAGGTGAAGGCCTTGCCGGTGCGCCCGGCGCGGCCGGTGCGGCCGACGCGGTGCGTGTAATCCTCGGCGTCGTTCGGCAGGTCGTAGTTGAACACCACCTCGAGGTCGTCGACATCGAGACCGCGCGCCGCCACGTCGGTCGCCACGAGGAACTCAAAGCCTCGACGGCGGAACCGGTCCATGACCTTGGTGCGCGTCGCCTGGGTGATGTCGCCATGCAGGCGATCCACCGCATAGCCGCGCGAGGCGAGGATTTCGCAAAGCTCGTCGACCATGTTTTTGGTCGCGCAAAAAATGATGCCGTAACGGAAATCGTTCAGATCGATCAGACGGGTCAGCGCCTCGACCTTCGAGCGGCGATCCACCTCGAAATAAACCTGGTCCACCTTCGGCGCGTTTTGCGCGTGGGCCTCGATCTTTACCCAGGCCGGATCTTTGGTGTAGCGCTGGATGAGCTGCTTGATCGGCGGCGGCATGGTCGCCGAGAAAAACAAGGACTGCCGCCCCTCGGTCGGCGTGGCCGACAGGATGCGCTCGATGTCGTCGCGGAAGCCCATGTCGAGCATGCGGTCGCACTCGTCGAGGATGACGATCTTGAGGTTATCGAGCTTGATCGTGCCGCGCTCCATGTGGTCCATCACGCGGCCGGGCGTGCCGATCACGATCTGCGCGCCGGCGTCGAGGGCGCGAAACTGGCGCTCGTAGCTTTGGCCGCCAAAGATCGGCACCTCACGCACGCCTTTCTTGAAGAAGGCCAGCTTGGCCATCTCCTCCGCCACCTGCACCGCGAGCTCGCGCGTGGGGCAAAGGATCAGCGCCTGCACTTTCTTCATCGCCGGGTCGATGCGCTCGACCGCCGGAATGCCGAACGCGGCGGTCTTGCCCGAACCCGTGGCGGACTGGCCGACCACGTCGCGCCCCTCAAGAAGCAGCGGGATGACGGCGGTCTGGATGGGCGAGGCTTCCTCGAAGCCCATTTTGTCTACGGCTTTGAGGACTTCAGGCGAGAGGCCGAGTTCGGCGAACGGACGTTTTTCCATGATGCGCCCGAGCGTGCCGCCCCCGCCGAAAAAAGGAAGCGGTTAAAAAAACGCTCCCGCCCCCCGGCTAAAACCCGTCCATGAACGAGCGCCACCGTTCCGCCTCGCGCTGCTGAGCCGCCACCTCCCGCAAAGCCTCCCGCAACAATTCGCGTGATCGGGGCCCGCTCATCTCGTCGCGGAAACGGCGCAACGATTCGCTCAACTCGCGAATCGAAATCAGGATCGACTCCACGTTCTGAGGCCCTTGGCCAAAAGGTCGCGCAAACCGCGCCACCACCGCGAAACGAGGCGAAAACGGCACGTCCCGGATCTCCGCCTGCAGCTCCTCCACCTGCTCCTCCAATAATTCGCAATAGATGCCCACCTTCTCGTCGCCCAACCGCTCCAAGTCGCCTTCCTCGCGCTTCAGCCACGCCAGTTCCAGCCGCAGCAGCGTGTGCAGGTCCCCCTCGCGATAGGCCTTGGTCAGCTCCTGCATGAGCGTGTGCTTTCGCTCACGCATCGCCAAGTCCTGCTCCAAGTCCGGATGCAGCACTTTCGCCAGTTGCTTGTAGATGCTCACCACCGTGCGCTTACGCGCTTCCTCGCGCGCCGCCGCCCGCTCGGCTGCCTTTCGTTCCGCGGCTTCTTGGCGCGCCGAACGCGGCCGCGCCCCGCCGCCCCGCCCGCTCATTTCTCCGGCCGCGCCACGCTCATCGCCCCCGCCGCCCGACGACGTGGCACCCGGGCCATCCCGCATCTGCCGTTCGATTTCGCCCATGATCTCTTCCGGCGACATGCGGGAGTGGAACGCCTTTCGATCCAGCCCGAGCTGATCGATCAACGCGCTCAGCTCCGGGGGCATCTCCGCCTGGTCCGCGGCTTCACCATGGTCGGCTCCGGCTTCGGCGCTCTCCTCCTCCTCCGGCCCCCGCGCCGGCTGCAGTTCCGACCAAAGCGCCCGCAACTCCTCGTCCATCAACTCCGGCCCTCCCTCGGCCAGCGAGCGCAGCTGTCCCGCGAGCAAAACCGCCAGTTGCTCGCGTTGAAGTTTGCCCAGGCCCTTCGGCTTGCGCCACTGCGCCGCCAGCAAAAGCACCACCTGCTTCCGCCGTGCGAGCATCCGCCGCTCCTCCGGATGAATCTGCTCCTGATAAATTCTCACGAACGCGTCCCAACGCGCCGTCGCCCGCCCTCGCTCGGCGCGCAGGGTCTCGACCTTGCGGAGCAGCCGGTCGAATTTCTTCTGCGCCTTCGTCAGCGGCCGCCCCGGAGAGGCGACCAGTCGCAACTGGCGGCCGGGCGCGGAGGAAGTTTCCGCTCCCGCGCCGCCGCCTATTCCGTCGAAAGAAAAACTCTCCTGCCCCTCGAGCTTGCCCATGCGCACACGCACGCCGCGCCCCGCGCGGGAGTCAACCCCCCGACGCGTTCAGGTAGGGCTCGACCACACGAAAACCGGGCCGCGCGCAGAGCCGATCCCGGTCCGCCTGCGTCGCGCAGAGATAGACCGCGTAGCCGCCATGCCCGCCGCCGCAGTATTTCCACGCGAGAGGAGCCACGCCCCCCAGCGCCGCGACGCCCGCCGCGCCAGCGGCGGGATCGCCCGGAAGGGGCTGCATGCCCTCGCCCATCTGCATCGCATAGGACACGCGAACCGCCTCGGCGAGCTGCGCGAAATCGTTTTTCCACACCGCGTCGCGCGCGATGCGCCCCGCCCGCTCGATGGCGTCATAGTCGCGCGTGTTGCCCACGTTGCCAGGCGTGTCGTGCTGCGAACCCGTCCAATAAATCGCCAACCGCCCGCGCAGCATCTCGCCCGACGTTTTCACCTCAAGATCGGGCCGCGCGCCGCTTCTCCACACGCAGAGCCCCGTCTCGGCGATCACCGCCGGGTCTTGCCAACCCACGCCTAGGTCGAGCTCCGCGCCCACGCCGTTTTTGCCGTTGAGCAGAGCCCACGCGCCGCTGCCGCCGAGGCCGGCGTTGCGCTCGTAGGACCAGCTGCGCAACGACACCGTCGGCGAAATCGCGCAGTTCACCACGAAAGCTCCGGCGCGGGCGTAGCGCGGCACGTCGAGCCAGCCGCCCGCGAAATCCACGCGCAGCGGCGCCTCCTGCGGGGCCTTGATCCAGCGCACGATCTCGGTCGTCGAGATCGGCTGAAACTGCGGCGGCGTCTTCGGGAGCTTCACGTAGTGCGCGCCGACCTCGTCGCAGAGCGCCTTCTTCAGCCCGGTGTATTTGTCGTCGTCGGTGACCGCGAGGATCTGCGGCCGGATGCGCAGAAAATCCTCGCGGAAATCGATCCCCTCCTCGAGCCCGCGTCCCACCACCACCTCGTCCACGCAGTCGAACGCCTCGATGAGCGCCTTCTTGTGCTCGTCCGGCAGGGAGCTCCGCCGCTGCTTGTGTATCCAGAGCACCTCGCTGGATGCGAAACACACGGTCAGGTGATCGCCCAGCGCGCGCGCCTCGCGAAAAAACTGCACATGCCCCGCATGGATGATGTCGTAACAGCCGGAAACAAAGACTCGAACCATGCGGAAACGCTCCGCCGCCAAACCGCTCACGTCCAGCCCGATCCCCGCCCGCTCCACAAGCACCCT
>CAMLNJ010000326.1 GCA_946481225.1 uncultured Verrucomicrobiota bacterium
CCTGGGCTTTCTCGCATCCTTCGTCGTTCAACAGGCGATGAAGCTCTTCCTCGGTCTGCGCGCCCATTGGCTGCACACCCTCATCGCGACGATGCTCACCGCCGCCGTCTGCGGTCTCTGCTTCTCCCTCACGCTCGAGAACTACGACCTGAAGTCCTCCACCTATTTCCTTCGCGTCCTTGGCAGCACCATCGCCGCCTCGCTCGCGACCGGCGTCCTCTCCTTCCGCTTCAACATCCACGGCGACCAAGGCGACCGCCCGAGCTGGCTCGCCTCGCTCGGCCTGACCGGCCTCGTCGCCGCGCCCATCCTCGTCATCCTGTCGCTGTTCTACCTCGTGAACAGCTAAACCCAGAGCCGGCGGCCTTGGATCCGGGTGGACGGGCGCGTCCCTCCGCGCGTTGGAATGGTGTCGAGCGGCGGGCGCACTGCCGACGCGCCCGCCCGCCTTGAGGTGGAAAGTCGACCAGCTCCGCTTCGGTCCGCGCCTACTTCGCGAGCTCGAGGCCGAAGTAGCCCTTCGCGTTCTCGAAGCAGATGTCGCGAATCAGCGCGTCGAGCGCGACCGCGTCGTCCGGGATGAGACCGGCCTCCACGTCCTCGCCGATCAGCTTGCAGAGCAGGCGCCGGAAGTATTCGTGCCGGGGATACGAAAGAAAGCTGCGCGAGTCAGTGAGCATGCCCACGAAGCGCGAGAGCAGGCCAAGAGACGAGAGCGCGTTGATCTGCCACTCCATGCCCTCCTTCTGGTCTAGGAACCACCAGCCGCTGCCGAACTGGATCTTCCCGGGGATCGAGCCGTCCTGGAAGTTGCCTATCATCGCCGCGAAGACGTAGTTGTCGGCCGGGTTGAGATTGTAGAGGACGATCTTCGGGAGCTGGTTCTCGCGGTCGAGCGTGTCGAGGTAGCGAGAGAGCGCGCGGGCCTGCGGAAAGTCCCCGATCGAGTCCACGCCGGCGTCGGCGCCGAGGCGCTTGAGCAGGCGGCTGTTGTTGTTGCGCAGCGCGCCAAGGTGGAGCTGCTTCGTCCAGCCGCGCTTCGCGTCGAGGCGGCCGAGATAAAGCATCATATACCAGACCCACTTGCCGGTCTGCTCCGGCGTGGCGGCGCGGCCGGCGCGGGTCTGCTCGAAGATCGCCTTCGCCTCGGCGTCGGTGCAGTCGGCGTCGGGGATGCTCTCCAAGCCGTGGTCCGAGACACGGCCACCCAGCGAGTGGAAAAACGCGTGCCGCTTGTCGAGGGCCGCGAGCAGCGCGTCGAGACTCTTGATGTCGACGTCGGCGCGGGCGGCGAGTTGGTCGCACCACGCGTTGAAGACCGCAGGCGCGTTCGCCGCCATCAGCTTATCAGCACGGTAGGTCGGATAGACGCGCGTCTTCAGGCCGCTCTTCGCGATCGCGACGTGGTGCTCGAGCGAATCGGCCGGATCGTCGGTCGTGCAGACGACCGCGACCTTGCTCGCCTTCAGGATGCCTTGGGTCGAAAAGGCCGGCGTCGCGAGCTTGGCGTTGGCCTGCTCCCAGATCTTCGGCGCGTTGGCCTCGTTGATCAAAAGATCGACGCCGAAGTAGCGGCGCATCTCCAGATGCGACCAGTGGTGCAGCGGATTGCGCACGAGTTGCGGGACCACGCGGCAAAAGCAAAGAAACTTGTCGTAGTCGGAGCTGGCCGTCCCGGTGATGAGGTCCTCGTTCACGCCCGCCGAGCGAAGGGCGCGCCACTTGTAGTGGTCGCCGCCCAGCCAGATTTCCGCGAGATTGCGAAACTGCTTGTTCGCCGCGATCTGGTCGGGCGGCAGATGGCAGTGGTAATCGAAGATCGGCTGCGGCTTGGCCACCTCGTGGTAGAGACGACGAGCCGTCGCGGTGGTAAGCAGAAAGTCTTCGTGAAGGAAGGGGGCGGACATGTGGCTACCGAGCCTACGCGAAGGGTCGCCGCCCACGAGCGCATCCGGTGGGGGAACATTTTCAGGCGGCGTTCTCTCCCCGCCGCGCGCACGGTCCGCGTCAAAGGCCGAACGACTTCGTCAGATCGGCCGGCGCGGCCGTCTCGGCGGACCTCGCTCTTTCACTCCGGACGGACGTCGCGATCCGCTCCCGCAGGTGCCGTTCGTATTCGCGGCCGTCGATCGGTAGCGAAACGGACCGCCCGAGCCAGGCGGACAGCAGCATCGCGTTCGCCAACTCCACCGAATGAATCCCCTCGGTCGCCGGGGCGATCAGCGGCGCGCCGTCGAGGATCGCGTCCGCGAAGTTCCGCAACACCTCGTTGTGCTGCCCGCCGTGTCCCTCCGCCTCGACGGGCACGAGCGCACTGGCCGGGCGGCCGAAAGGCTCGGGCGCCGTCCGCGAAAACTCGCTCATCGGCACCTCGTTCCGCCAAAAAGCGATTTTGCCGTCTTCATACACGAGCCGGCCAAGCTCGCCCGCGATCTCGAGCCGGTTGGTTCCGGGCGCCTCGCCCGTCGAGGCGACAAAGACCCCGATGGCGCCATTCGCAAACTCCAGCAAAGCCGTCACCTCGTCCTCGACCTCGATGTCGTGATACTTGCCAAACGCGCAGCGCGCCGAGACGGAAACCGGCATGCCGACCAGCCATTGCAGCAGATCGAGATTATGCGGGCATTGGTTGAGCAGCACCCCGCCCCCCTCGCCCGCCCAGGTCGCGCGCCAAGCGCCGGAGGCGTAATACGCCTCGGTGCGAAACCAGTCCGTCACGATCCAGTTCACCCGCCGGATCTCGCCGAGCTCGCCGGCTCCGATGAGCTCGCGTATCTTCTGGTAGTGAGGATCGGTGCGTTGGTTGAACATCGCCGCGAACACCTGCCGCTCCGCCCGTTCCGCGTAGGCGCCGAGCAGGCGCTCGCAATCCGCGCGATGCACCGCGATGGGCTTTTCGACCAGCACATGCAAGCCGGCCCGCAAGGCGGCGATCCCCGTCGGCGTGTGATCGTAGTGCGGAGTCGCGACGAGGATCGCGTCGAGCGAGCCCGAGGCGATCATCTCGTCCGCGCTCTCGTAGCCGCGCACCTGCGGAAACTCCTCTATCCGCGCGCGCCGCGGGTCCGCCACCGCCGCGAGCTCCAGCCGGGGAATCTTTCCCGCCAGGACCTGTCGCGCGTGCGCGCCGCCCATGTTGCCGACGCCGGCGATGCCGATGCGGACTTTTTCCATGAAGAAAAAGGAATACTTCTCCCCCGCTTTCTCGACGGAAAACGGTGGCCAAGCGAACGAGGAGGGGCCGAGACTGCAAACGATCTCACCCAATCCGACCCGCGTTGTTTTTCCGATGTTCGAACCCCGAGTCACTCTCAAGCAGGTCGCCGCCCGCGCCGGCGTGCATGTCTCCACCGCCTGGCGCGCGCTGAAAAACGACACCTACGTCGAGGCCTCGAAGCGGGCGCGGATTCGCGCCATCGCCGAGGAGCTCGGTTACGCGCCCGACCCGATGCTCACCGCGCTGAGCAACTACCGGCGCAAGCACCAGCCCGCCGCCTTCCAGTCCACGCTCGCGTGGATCAACAACTTTCCCGACCGCCGCGAAGGCCGCGAACTGGTCAATATCGCCGGCTGCCACGCGGGCGCCCTCCGCCATGCCACGCAGATGGGCTTCAAGCTCGAGGAATTCTGGCTCGCCGAGCCGGGCATGACCTTGCGCCGCGCCCGCGAGGTCCTCCTCGCCCGCGGCATCCGCGGCCTCGTCTTCCCGCCCCAGCCGTTCTCCGGCACCGAGCTCGATCTGGACGTCGAACCCTTCGCGTGCGTGGCCATCGGCTACTCGCTCGCCGCCCCCAGCCTTCACATCGTCGGCAGCCATCAGCACAACGCCACGCTCCGCGCCCTGCGCGAACTCGCCAAGCTCGGCCACACCCGCATCGGCATGGTCGCCGCCACCGAAACCTTGCGCCGTGCCAACCACACCTTCGAGTCGCCCTACCACTTTTTCCAGTCCGTGCAGGATGAGGCGCAACGCCTGCCTATCTTCTTCATCCAAGGCCGCGAGGAGCCGAAAAACATCGCCGGCGCCCGCGACGCGTTCCTCGCCTGGTTCAAGCGCCACAAGCCCACCGCCATCGTCTGCCACGTCAGCGAGGTGAAGGCCTGGCTCGAAAGCATCGGCCGTTCCACGCCCAAGGACGTCTCGCTCGCCACGCTCTCGCGCGTCTTCGATCGCGAGTGGTCCGGCATCGATCAACAGGAGCTCGAGATCGGCCGCCGCGCGGTCGATCTGCTGGTGAGCCTCTTTCACAGCGGCGAACGCGGCGCGCCCGCCACCCCGCTGCGACTGCTCGTCGAGGGTCGCTGGATCGAGGGAGAGACCACGCGCCGCATCGCCCCTCCCGCGGCGAAGCTGCTCGAGCGCCTGGGCTGATACGGACTCGTGCAGTAGATCGGATCGGACTTCGGACGAAAGCGCCCCGCGCTTCCGCTACGCATGGCAAACGGACGTGGGGGGCCCGCGGGGCCCGAGGGCCCACCCAGGCCCCCCCGCAACCAACAAA
>CAMLNJ010000327.1 GCA_946481225.1 uncultured Verrucomicrobiota bacterium
GAGGGGCGGCGTTTTGGCAACGCGTTCTGGGTCTCGGCCGGGATGCACACATTCGCCTTGGGCCTGCTGCTTTTCCTGACGCTGGCGGTGCATGATCGCGTGAAGGAGCAGCCGAAGGTCTTCGAGCTGGTCGCCGGCGAGGGCGACGATTTCATGGCCACCGAGGCGCCGTCGGGCAGCGAGGCGGGCCAGGCGGAGAGCGGCGAGATCCAGTTTACCAGCCCGACCGAAGTTCCCTCTTGGACGCCGCCCGCGCCGGAGCCCGAACCGGCGGCGCCCGCCGCTCCCGTGGCGCCGCCCGAGCCGCCGACGACTCCGGTGACGAAGGTGGAGCCCGTTCCTGCCGAGCCGACCAAAGCCGTCGAGCCGCCGCCCGTGCCGGTGCCCAACTTCACCAAGCAGATCAACCGCAAGCTCCAAAGGGAGAAGGCGAAGGTGGAGAAAGAGATCAAGAAGCAGCGGGAGGCGGACGCGCGAGCCGCCAAGGAGCGCGAGCTGGCGAGCAAGCGGATGTCCTACGAGGAGTTTGCCAAGAGCACCGGCGGCAAGAGCAGTCCTTCCCGGCGCGTCTCCTCGGGCACGGGAGCACCCGGTCCGCGCGTGGACGCGAGCGGCATCAAGAAAGGCGTGACCGGCGGCACCGGCGCCGGCTCGAAGGGCGCGGGCGGCACCGCGCTCAGCGCGGCCGAGGGCGAGCGCATGGAGCGCTACGAGTCGATGCTCATCCAGCGTCTGCGCGAGGCGCACGAAAAGCCGGGCGGCCTGAGCGACCTGCTCACCGCGGACGTCCAGTTTATCATGGCGGCGAACGGCTCCTTTTCGGGCATTCGCATCGTCCGCTCCTCGGGCAACGCGGAGTTCGACCAGTCCGTGCTCGAGGCCTTCGGCCGCGTGAAGATGCCGGCCCGGCCGGACGGCAAGACCGAGGTGATCGAGCTCACCTTCCGCATGAAGGAGCTGTGAGGCGCGCGCCGGCGCCGACGTTTTCCCATGACGATTCGCGCCAGACCATCCGCCTCGGACTCGTCCTCTTGGGGCGCCCAATCCACTGCGTCTTCAGCTGACGCGCGCGGTCGTTTTCCGGGGGCTTTTGCGGGCTCTCTCCTTTTGCATGCCGGGATCGCGGGTCTCGTTGTGCTGGCGGCCTGGCGATTGCACGAGGAGGTGACGAAGCCGGAGCCGGAGTTTGTGTGGGTCCAGCCGGATACGATGGAGCCGGGAGGCGGCTCGCGAATTCGCGAGTCGGCGAGCGTGGCGGATGTCGGCGCGGCGGCCGCGGCGGCCGCGGCGGCCGCGGCGCACGCGGGTCCGGACTTTGTCGCGGACATGCGGCGGCGTCAGCGCGTGGAGGAGCGGCGGGCGGAGCAGGAAATCGCCAGGATGCGGGAGCAGCGGCGGCAGGAGGAGCGACGCAAGGCTGCCGAGGAGGCGGCCGAAGCGAGCGAGCGCGATGCGGTTCGGCGTGACGCCGTCGCCGCGACGGAGCCGGCATCGCTTGCGGCCCGTCGGGCGGCGACGAGTTACTCGGAGTTCCTGCAGAATAATGCGCCGCGGGCCGGGAGCAGTCGGCCTGCGACGAGGGCAGACGAGCCGGGGCCGCGCGTCCGCGTGGGCGAGGCCGGGCGCGGGCGCGAGGGTTCGGGCGTCGAGGCCCGGCCGGGCGCCGGTTCGACTGCCGTGGTCGAGTCCTCGGCGATGGCTCGTTACTTCGGCGATCTGGTGCTCAGGCTGCGCGCGGCGCACGAAAAGCCGGTCGGTTTGAGCGAACTTTTGAGCGCGGAGGTGGAGTTCGTCCTGGCCGCGGATGGAACGATTTCCGGCCTGCGGATCGTGCGCCCCTCGGGCAACGCGGACTTCGACCGCTCGGCACGGGAGGCGTTTGCCCGGGTGCGCATGTCGGCGCGGCCGGACGGGAAAACCGACACGCAGCGCCTGACCTTTCGGATGGCCGAGGCGTGAGGGCTAAGGGCTATAGCATTTCAAATAGAACCGTAGCCGAGCCCGTGTCGGGCGCATCATGCGACGCAGAGCGCACGGCCGACACGGCCGTGGCTACACTTTATTTTAAATGCTAGTCTGGCGAGACTTCGGTCCATCCATCCGATGGGGTGATGACGATGGTGCCGCCGCTGCTTCCCCCGGTCGAGACGTAGTGCGGAACGAGACGCGGGGCGCCGATCTTGATCGAGAGCTCGGCGACGGCGTTGTCGCCGTCGGCGGGGGTGAAGATGCCGTTGAGGAGGACCTGCGCGCTCTTGGGCTTGTGGGCGCGGATGCCGAGGTTGCCGATCTTGACGGGGCCGAAGAGCAGCGTGTTGGCGATGGTGCCGTTGCCGACGAAAGCGCCGCCGGCGAGGGCATGTTGCCAGGTGACGGCATACATCTGCTCGAACGTGGCGCGCAGGAGTTCGTCGTCGGGGCCGCGCGTGATGGAGTAGGCGTTGGAGTTGGCGGAGAGATAGGTGATCGTCGCGAGATCGAGCGACGCGAGGGGATAGAGGGCGCCTCCTTTGCCGCGCGCCATGATGACGATGTCGCCGAAGTTATCGAGGGCGTCGGTGTCCGAGTAGGCGACGATGCTCCAATCGGAGAGTTTGCCGCCGTATTGGGCGACCAAGGGCTGGAGCAGTTCGCGGTTGCCGAGGCGGGTGGTGGAAACGGCGTTGGCGGTGCCCTTGGAGGTCTGGGTCGGGGGGAGTTCGCGTTTGAGGGTGAGTTGAAAAGTGACCGGGCAAAAGTATTCGATCGAGACCAGCTCGCGCGCGGCCCGGGCGGCGGGGGCCACGACGGCGGAGGCGATGATCAAGCCAAGGGTGAAGCGGAAGGAGAGGCGTGACATGGCGGCAGGACTTTGGCTCAGGGGGCGGTGAACAAGGCGCCCGTAACGAAGGCGCCGTCCGAGATGAAGTTACCGGTGGGCGCGGTGGCCGGATCGAAGAGTGTCAAAGCGCCGCCGGAGAAGCTCAGGGAATCGCCACTCGAGAGGGTGAGGTCGCTTGGTTGCAAAGTGATGCCGGTCGCGAGGGTCACGGTTCCGATGAGCCCGAGGCCCGCGAGCGGCGACGAGAGCGTGGTGTCGGTGGCGACGGGCGGTGCCGTGAATGAGATCGTGGCTCCAACGGGGGGCAACGCGAGGGTGCCTCCGCCGGCGGACACGACGGTGCCGCCGGTCAATTGGAGGTTGCCCGCGCTTATGAGTATAGTGCCGCCGTTGCCGCCGGTGGCGAGGTCAGTCTGGTAGGGCGTGTCGGGCACGATGCGCATGCCGCCGACAAGAAAGCGGCCTTCGAGAAGGGCGTCCGGTTGATCGGGGCGGCTGTCGTCCCAGACGCCGGTGCCGCCGAATTTGGTGGCGCCGGGGAGGTAGACGGCGGCATCGGAGCCGGGCGGGCGGCGGTAGATATCGATGCTGGTGGCGAGCCCGTTGACGATGCCGGCGCCTGTGGAGGTGGACACCTCGAGCCGGGCGTAGCTCGTGTAGGTTTCGGAGCCGCCGATGATCGTGTCGCCGGAGAGGGTGTGCTTCCGCGCGGTGGCGCTGTCCATGACTTCAAAATGGAGCACGGAGTCCGGGATGGCGCGGACGTCGGCGCGGTCGCGGATATTTTGCACGTAGAAACGATAGCCGCTTCCGCGCTCCGGCCAGTCGGCCCAGACGGCGACGACGCGCCATCCGACCCGGCCGGGGGGAATGATTTCGAGCTCAATCAGGCGGTCGAGGAGCTCGAGCATGCCGACGCGGAACACGCTGCGCTCGGCTCTTTCTTCGGTGCCGCCGTTGCGCGTGTCGGTCACTTGTTCCGCACCGGTGCGCGATGCGATGAACGCGAAGGCGACGGGGGCCTCCGCGACATAGTCTTGGGCCGAGGCGAACATCGGCAGCGCGGCGAGAAGGATACCGGATACGGAAAGCGAGAACCGCATGAGGCGTTGATGCGATCCCGCAAGCGCATGGCAACCGGTAAGATCGTGATATGGCGCTTACGGCGACCCAGCCTGGCCCGCGGGCGGCGAGGGGCGCAGGTCGAGCACGTAGGCGTCGAGGAGGTTCTTTGCGAGGTAGGCGTAGGCGACGCGGCCGTAACCGCCCTGGCCCCAGCGAGGGCCGTAGGAGTTTTTGAAGATGAAGACCGCGTCCTCGATGCGTCCGGAGGGGCATTCGTAGCCGACGACGGTGATCGCGTGGCCGGCGCCGGGCATCGGTTGCTGGGCGGAGAGCACGCCGGCGTGGATGGAGCGCTCGTTGGGCCAGAGCAGACCGAGCGGGACGGGGAAGCCGGCGTTGAGGGCGTGCGCGATTCGCGGGATGACGACGGAGGGCGCGCGCCCGGGTATTTCCGAAATGAATACGAGCCGTCGGCCGCGGGCGCGGGCGACGATCTCCGGCGGAGGCTCGGGCACCTCGGCGGCGGCCAGACCGGGCTGGTTGCGCATGTCGTCGTGGAGCGGGATGCCGTAGGTCTGGAGCGCGGCGATGACCGAGGGCAGCGT
>CAMLNJ010000328.1 GCA_946481225.1 uncultured Verrucomicrobiota bacterium
CTCGGCGGAGAGGCCGCGGGAGCGGGCGAGGGAGTTGAGGCGCGAGGCTTCGGCGGCGGTGAGGGCGGTGAGGCGCGAGGTGCCGTCGCGGTCGGTCCAGCGGAGGTGGATCGTGCGCTGGCGGGAGCTTTTCACGAGGGCGCGGACGAAGGTGTCGTCGTCGGGCGCGGGGGATGCGGGCGAAGCGGACGGGGTGGGCGCGGTCATGGGGCGAGAGGGGTTAACGCTTTTTTCCGCTCGTGCGGACGAGGGCGATGAGCCAGAGGAGGGCGAGCGCGCCGGCGAGGGCGGCGAGAAAGGTGGCGAGGCTCGTGGTGGCGCGGAAGCCGACGAGGCGGAAAAGGAAGTTGCCGACGAAGGAGCCGAGCACGCCGACGACGAGGTTGCCGACGAGGCCGAGCCCGCGGCCGCGGAGGATCATCGCGGCGAGCCAGCCGGCGAGGGCGCCGACGACGAGGAGGATGCAGAGCTGCTCGAAGGTGATGTTCACGAGCTTGGGGCGTGGAGCAGGGAGCCAGGAGCTAGGAGCCGGAAACGGCGCCGACGCCGGGGAAGGTTTGCCAGAGTTTCAGCGGGATGTCCTCGGGGCGCACGGTGGGAGACTGGCCGGCGGCGACGAGGCTGTCGATCCAGGCGCGGCCGCCGTCGGGGAGCTGGCCGCGGAGGAGGGTGCCGATTTGTTTGCGACGCTGTTGAAAGCAGGCGCGGATCATGCGCTTGACCGGCGCGGGGAAGAGGAAGGGCGCGGGTTTGCGAACGAGGTTGAAGAGGTAGGAGTCGACGTCGGGGCGGGGGTGGAAGCAGTGGCCGGAGACCTTGTGGCCGGGGGCGATGTCGAAGACGGACTGGATGAAGATGGAGATGGAGCCGAATTGCTTGGTGCCGGGCTTGGCCATGTAGCGCTGGGCGGCCTCGAGTTGGAGCATGAGGACGAGGCGCTCGGGGAGCGGGCCTTCGAGGACGGCGTCCATCCAGGGCGTGGAGATGGCGTAGGGGAGATTGGCGACGATCTTGAAGGGCTGGTCGGGGGGAATCTTCGCGGTGGGGTGGTCCATCGCGTCGGCTTCGAGGAGATGCAGGCGGCCGGGGTGGAGCGGGGCGACTTCTTCGACGAGGTAACGGGCGAGCATGGCGTCTCGCTCGACGGCCCAGACCTCGGCGCCGGCTTCAAGCAGGGTGCGGGTGAGGGTGCCGAGGCCGGGGCCGACCTCGACGACGCGGTCGCCGGGGGCGACTTGGGCGAGCTCGATGGACTTGCGGACGATGTTGCCGTCGATGAGGAAATTTTGCCCCAGCGCGTGCTTCGGGTGGACGCCGAGCTTGACGAGGATCTCGCGGGTTTCGGTGAGGGTGAGGGGCATGGAAAAATCAACCACTTAGGACACTGAGCGACACTGAGATTGCGGATACGAGGCGCTCCCGGTGGTCGCTCTGAAAGTTGGGCGGTTTAGTGGACGCGGTCGAAGGCGTCGCCGGTGGTGGCGATCTCGCCGCAATAGATGCAACGGCCGAGGGCGCGGGTGACGACGCGGCCGCATTTGTGGCAGTTGGGCGGGGGCGTGGTGTGACGCACGCGGCCGTCGAGCTGGCCGTCCTTCAGATCGGTGAGGTTCACCCAGTCGTTCAGTTCTTCCTCGGTGTAGCCGTGGCGGTCCTTGAGCAACTCCCAGAGTGCGTGGGTGACGAGGGCGAGGCGGGAGAATTTGGTCTCGAGCGCGGCGATTCGTTGCTCGGCCAAGATCGCCTTTTCGCCGGCGTTTTGAGCGGCGGCCCGCGCTTGGTGGATGTGGGAGGATTGGACTGCGTCGAAGATATCCATGGCTTAGGCGCGGTGGAAGTCGGCGAGGAGGGCGGCGGTGTCGGGGGCCTTCATGAGGGCCTCGCCGCAGAGGATGGCGTGGGCGCCGCAGGCGCGGACGCGGGCGGCGTCGGCGGCGGTGAAGATGCCGCTCTCGCTGATCGCGGTGACGTGCGGGGGGAACTTGGGGATGAGGCGCTCGCTGAGGCCGAGGTCGCACTTGAAGATGGCGAGGTCGCGGTTGTTGACGCCGATGAGGAGGGCGTCGTGGGCGAGGGCGCGGTCGAGCTCGGCTTCGTTGTGGATTTCGAAGAGGGCGTCGAGGCCGGCGGCGCGGGCGGCTTCGTGGAGCACGCGGATGTCGGCGTCGTCGAGGGCGCGCACGATGATGAGGATGGCGCTGGCGCCGGCCTGGCGGGCTTCGAGGACCTGGATCGGGTGGACCATGAAGTCCTTGCGGATGCAGGGCAGCGAGCGGGGAGCAGGGAGCGAGGAGCCAGGAGCCGGAGAAGCGCGGAAGTGGGCGGTGACGGATTCGAGGTCGGCGAGGGTGCCGCCGAAGTATTTTTCGTCGGTGAGGATCGAGAGGGCGTCGGCGCCGGCGGCCTGGTAGCGGAGCGCCTGGTCGAGGGCGGGCACGCCGGCCTTGATGTCGCCGGCCGAGGGGGAGCGGCGCTTGATCTCGGCGATCACCGCGAGCGAGCCGTCGGCGCGACGCAGGGCGGCGGCGAAGGATGGCGGGCGCGGCAGGCGGGCGTCGAGCGCGGCGAGTTCCTCCAGGGAGACGGCGCGGGCGCGCGGGGCGACTTCGAGGCGCTTGTGCGCCATGATCTCGGTGAGTTTGTCGGACATCGGAAAGGAGGGTAATGGCCGCAAAGAGGCGCGGAGGGCGCAAGAACCAAGGCGGGGGAGACGAAACGGCTCCGTCGTTCCCTACGAATGGGCGAAGGAGGCGGCGACGTCGCGGGCGGCGGGTTCGGGCACGCCGACTTCGGCGGCGAGGGCGGGCCAGCGATGGAGGGCGGAGGCGACCTCGTCGATCAGGGCGAGGGCGCGTTTGCGGTCGAGGCCTTCAATCTCGGCGAGTTTGCGCAGGTGCTCCGGGCCGGCGGAGCGGCGTTCGCCGCAGACGGCCATGCCGCGCTCGGGGAGTTGTTGAGGGCTCAGGGGGGTGAGGTCGTAGGCGGGGCCGAGGGTCCAGGCGCGGTCTCGGTAGAGGAAGCCGTGGTTCTTGGCGTGATCGTCGCGGTTGCCGGCGAGGACGTTGAAAACGGCTCGACGGTAGGCGCGCCAGACTTCGCGTTCGTCGCGGGTGAGCTGGCGGGTGGCGCGGAGGAAGGTTTGGTAATCCAGGTCGCCGGCGCTCATGTGCAGGAGTGCGGCGAGCGTGTGGTGGTGGACGCGTCGGCGCGTGCCGTCGGCGGCGTGCTCACGGTCGAAGCGGCGCACGGCGAAGTGCCGGCGCGGGCGCCCGTCGGAGTCGGTCGTGACGAGCAGGCGCGTGGGCGGAACGTCGACGCCGGCGGCGCGGGCGAGGCGGGCGAAGGTTTCCTCGAGCGCGCCGAGAAGGGGGACGGGGCCGAGGTCGAATTTGACCAGCCAAGGCGTGTATCCGGAAGGTGGGTTCGGCCCGGCCCAGGGTTTGGCGGCTGCGCCGGCTTCGGGAAGATGGACGAGGGCCTTGGGACGGGCGCCGCCGGCGGAGGAGCCGGCGCGGGCGAGGAGGGCGAGGTCGATCTCGCCGCCGCGCTCGGCCTCGTCGGCGGCGGCGCAGAGCGCGGCGAGGTCGAGCTCGGCCGGCGCGGGGATGTCGAGCGCGGGGGTGTAGCGCAGGGCGCCCATGGCGCGCTCGCCGACGTAGGCGAGCATGCGGAGAGGAGTGACGGCGTGCGCGGGAACGCCTTGGCGGCGAAACCATTCGAGCATGACGCGCCTCCCCCAGGCGTCGGGCAGCGAGTCTTCGAAGAGCCCGGGCAGACGCAGGCTCGGGGGCGTGTCGCGGGTCTTGAGGCCCGGGCCGAGCGGGATGCGGAAGGGCGAGAGTTCGTGGCGGCTGGCGATGAAGGCGGGCGAGTATTCGAAGAACACGGCGCCGCGCGCCTCGGCGAGTTCGCCGACGAGCAGGTCTTCGTAGCGGACGGCGATGCGGCTCATGAGGACGGGGACGAGGGAGAGGGCGATGGCGAGGGCGGCGGCGATGCGAGCGAGGAGCCGGCGGAGCGCGACGCGGGGGATGGGGAGGCGCGGCGGCGACCGCGGCGACGTTCGGGGCGCGTGATCTCGTCGAGGGTAAGGCCGGAGAGGTCTTCGCCGCGGCCGATGCGGTCGAACTCGTCGAGCAGGTCGAGCACTTCGAGGACCTTGAGCAGGCGTAGGAGCGAGATTCGGCCGGTGCGCTCAAAGAGCACGTAGGTGGGCGGCTTTAGGCCGGCGCGCTCGGCCATTTCGGCCTGCGTCCACCCGCGTCGCAAGCGGCGCTGTCGCAGGCGATCCGCCAACTCGCGGGCGAGCTCCGAGTGGGTTTTAAGCGATAGCATATTATCGATAAAGTGGAAGAAACGATGATAGGCGATAATATATTGATGTTATATGTCGTCGGCAGGCTTTCGGGAGATTGGGTTGTGTTTTGCCCGGCGCTTTGCGCGGATGGGCGCATGAGCCAAGCCATCGACGAATTGCGCGCGA
>CAMLNJ010000329.1 GCA_946481225.1 uncultured Verrucomicrobiota bacterium
CCGCCTGGATCCGGCGCTCGCCGAGACTTATCTCGCGTCGAAACAGCCACCACCGCGGATCGTCCGTAGCGGGGACACAGGCGAAATACATCAAGATGCCGGGCATGCCGTCGGCGCTACATCCGTTAAAAACCATGAACCGGGCTGTTCAACGATGTGGTGTCCGGGAATTTTGTTGTTCGGGGTGCCGACGGTTCATCGTGCGGGGAAAGGGAAAGCGTCTCCCCCTCGTTGCGCATTCCGTGTATTTCCCCGTCCCCGACACCTCTCGTTTATGACCGCCCTGCCCCGTTTCCCCTCATCGGCGCGATTCGTTTCCCGCCAAGCCTTTACCTTGATCGAACTGCTCACGGTCATCGCGATCATCGGCATCCTCGCCTCGATAATCATCCCGGTGGTCGGCAAGGTGCGCCAGACGGCCCGAAAGGCGCAGTGCGTTTCGAATATGCGCCAATGGGGCACCGCCGTCCGCTTGTTGAGCAATGACTACAAGGGTTTGGTCCCCCTCAATCAGGATCTGGGCACGGATACCAAGATCTACAGTCCGTATTTCAGCCAGGCGAACATGATATTGCCCGACGGGACGGTGAAGAGTTCGCAGGAGCTGATGGCCCGCTGCCCCACGGCGACGAGCGATTCGACCGACCCGAATTTCATACGTCGTTGCTACGGCTTTGGCCGGCCGAACGACATTCCGTGGAATCAGCACAACCTCAACAAATTCGGCGCTCCTGTGGACAAGAAGATCACCGCTTACAACATCGGCCAGGCCACCACGCCCTCCCGTCTGTTGTTGATGATCGAAGTCGCCCCCGGCAATGACGGAGCCCTCGTCGATCGCGGCGATCAACTCGCCACCAAGGTTCGTCCGATCCAAATCGACAGCGCGAAGCTCCGGCATGGCGGAGCGTTAAACGCGGTTTTTCTGGACGGGCATGTCGAGACTCTATCGGCAGGCCAGACGAGCTACGATACGCCGGAAAACGTCGCGATCATCGATCGCTGGTTCAAACTCAAGTAGGGGTTGAATCCGGCCCGGGTTTCGAGCTCCGTCGCCGAGTCTACCTTTGTTCATGTCCACTTCTTCGGCCGCCGCGGTGTCGCCTTCCCCTATAATTGCTCCCGCCGGCCGCGTGCGCTGGACGATCTGCGGGCTGCTATTCCTTTCGGTCGCGATCAACTACATTGATCGAAACATCATCGGCATCCTGAAGATGCCGCTGAGCAAGGAGCTGGGCTGGAGCGAAACCGATTACGCGCACATCGCCTCGGCTTTTCAAATGGCCTATGCGTTCGGCTATTTGTTCGGCGGCCGGGTCATCGACCGGCTCGGGGTGAAGAAAGGGCTGCCTTGGTTTGTGCTGATCTGGAGTCTGGCGGCGGCGGCGCATGGTCTGGTTTCTTTCATTTCGCCGACGAAGCAGCTCACCTTCGATTTGAGCTGGCTCGGCATGGCTCCGGTTTGGGCGATTCCCGCGACGGTGTTGGGGTTCATCTCGGCGCGCATCGCCTTGGGCCTGGCGGAGGGCGGCAACTTCCCCGGCGCGATCAAGACCGTCGCGGAGTGGTTCCCCGTGAAGGAGCGCGCGCTCGCCACGGGCATCTTCAACGCGGGCACCAACGTCGGCGCGGTGCTGTGCCCGCTCACCGTGCCCTGGCTTTGCGGTCATCTGGGCTGGGCGATGACCTTCTACATCACCGGATCCCTCGGCTTCGTGTGGCTGGTGCTTTGGTGGTGGCTTTATGAGGCGCCCGAAAAGCACCCGCGCATCTCGCCCGCCGAACTGGCCTACATCCAATCCGATCAACCCGTTTCAACGACCCAGGCGGAGAAGGTCCCTTGGCTGTCGCTTTTTCGCCACCGCCCCGTCTGGGCCTATCTGATCGCCAGTGTTCTGGCCGGCCCGGTGTGGGGCATCTACATGTTCTATTTTCCGGACTTCATGCAGAAGACCTTCAAGCTCGGTCTGGCGGACGTCGGGAAGTGGACCGCGCTGTTCTATCTGTTCGCGTCCGTGGGCGGCGTCGGCGGCGGCTGGCTCGCCGGTTGGCTGATCGGCCGCGGCTGGTCGGTCAACAAGGCCCGGAAATTCACCCTGCTGCTGTGCGCGCTGGCGGTCGTTCCCATTTTTCTCGCGCCCCACGCGCCCTCGGCCTTCGTCGCCGTGCTGATCGTCGGCTTGGCGGGCTCCGCCCACCAAGGCTGGTCGGCCAACCTTTTCAGCATCGTTTCCGACACCATGCCGAAAAGCGCCGTCAGCTCGACCGTGGGGCTGGGCGGTTTCGTTTGTTTCATGACCGGGGCTTTCGTGGCGGAGGCTATCGGCGTGGTGCTCCAACGCACCGGCAGCTATACGCTCATCTTCGCAGCCGCCTCGTTGCTCTACCTGGTATCCCTGGCGATCGTGCATCTTCTGGTGCCTCGCATCGGGGCCCGGTCGGCCTGATCCAGCTTCGCATTCGAACGGATAGAAACGCCGCTCTGATGTAGGCCCGACCGCTAACGGTCTGGCCTACAGGTCGGGAATCGTCGGAGGCCCTTCCGTGCCGCTGGCACGGGCCGCCGCACCGCTGCCGTCGAGCGCGCCCATCGCCGGCAAAACACGACAAGCCACGAGTGAACCGGAGCCGATTCAGCAGCTCCATTCAACGATGTGGCGACACGCCACCTTACCCCCCGGGGCGAGGCGCCGTTTGCTTCGTGACGAGCGCGGCCGGTCGCCCGCTCGTCCCGCTATTCCGTCTCTCATGTCGCATCCCTTGTCTGGTTTCTTCACCGCCGAGTCCCCTGCCCTGCCGGCACCGAAGCATGCCGGCATCCGCACGCCACAGGCGCACGAGGCGCCATGGATGGCCGATCTCGGCGACGGCACCTATCGCAACCCCGTCCTGCACGCCGATTATTCGGACATGGACGCGATCCGGGTGGGGAACGACTTCTGGATGACGGCGTCGAGCTTCAGCCATGTGCCGGGCCTGCCCATCCTCCACTCGCGCGACCTGGTGAACTGGAGCATCGTCAACCAAGCCCTGCCCTCGCTGACGCCGCGCAAGCACTTCGAGACGCCGCGCCACGGCGAAGGCGTATGGGCGCCGTCGATACGTCTCCATGACGGGCGATTCTGGATCTTCTACGGCGACCCGGACTTTGGTATCTACTTTATCACTACCGACGACCCCCGCGAAAAATGGAGCGAGCCCTTTTTGCTCAAGGCCGGGCGAGGCCTGATCGACCCCTGCCCGCTGTGGGACGACGACGGACGCGCCTGGCTGGTGCATGGCTGGGCCAAGAGCCGTTCGGGCATCAAGAACCGGGTGACCCTGCACGAGATGAGCCCCGACGGCGGGAGCCTGCTCGACGAGGGACGCGTGGTGATCGACGGCGACCGCATGCCCGGCTGGCACACGATCGAAGGTCCCAAGTTCCACAAGCGGGATGGCTTGTATTACATCTTCGCGCCGGCCGGCGGCGTCGCCGAAGGCTATCAGGCGGTATTTCGCGCGACCGACATTCACGGGCCGTATGAGAGCCGTGTCGTCCTCGCCCAGGGTTCCACCCGCGTGAACGGGCCGCACCAAGGCGCATGGGTCGACACGGCGTCCGGCCAGGATTGGTTTTTGCATTTCCAAGAGCTGCCCGGACACGGCCGGGTCACGCATTTGCAGCCCATGCGGTGGAAGGCCGACGGCTGGCCGGCCATGGGCGCGGAGAGCGATCCCGCCGGCCCCGGCGAACCCGTGTCGATCCACCCCAAGCCCTATGCAACGGCGGGCAAGCCGTGCGCGCCGGCGACGAGCGACGATTTCCCGGCCGGCCGGCCGGGGCTGCAATGGCAGTGGCAAGGCAACCCAGGCGCGGACTGGATCATCGGATCCCCGCGGAGCGCCGACGGTCTGCGTCTCCGCGCCGTGCCCGCGCCCTCGCCGCGCTCGCTCTGGCTGGCGCCCAATCTGCTGATGCAAAAGTTCCCGGCCCCCGGGTTCTCCGCCGAGGTGACGCTGGCCGTGCCGAACTCCGCGCCGGCCGGACTTTTCTCAGGCTTGATCGTATTCGGTTACGACTACGCGTGGATCGGCCTGCGCAAGCGAGAGGACGGAGGGCTGGGGCTCGTGCACTCCCTGTGCCTAGGCGCGGACAAGAACGGCGAGGAGCGACAAGTGGAAGTCGCGTCCTGGCCCGCGGAACAACCAATCCGGTTGCGCGTGGTGGTGCGCCAGGGCCTCGACTGCCGGTTCTACTACGGCGAGCCGACAGGGACTCCGGCCTTCACCGAATTGCTCAGGAGCTTCCGCGCCTCGTCGAGCAAGTGGGTGGGCGCGAAGTTCGGCGTCTTCTGCGCGACGCCGACGGGAAGCGCGGCCGAGGGCCACGCGGACTTCGCGGAGTTCGTGGTGAGCTGATACCACGACGCCGTTGGCTCGAGTTTTGATGTAGGCCCGGCCAACGGCCGGGCGTTCGAGGCGTCGTCAGCCGAAA
>CAMLNJ010000330.1 GCA_946481225.1 uncultured Verrucomicrobiota bacterium
CGCTTCGGCATCCAGGGCATCATGCCGCGGAGGTATTCGCCGGTCTTCTCGATCTGGTGCTTCTGGCCGGCCTTGAGGAGGGCGTTGTAGTTCTTGAGGCCGCCCTTGTATTCGGCGACCCACTGCTTCACGAACTTGCCGGACTGGATCTCCTTCAGGATCTTCTTCATCTCGGCCTTGGTCTTGGCGTTGATCACGCGCGGGCCGCGGGTGATGTCGCCATACTTGGCGGTCTCGGAGATGGAGAAGCGCATGCCGGAGATGCCCTTTTCATACATGAGGTCGCAGATGAGCTTCAGCTCGTGGAGGCACTCGAAGTAGGCCATCTCGGGCTGGTAGCCGGCCTCGACGAGGGTCTCGAAGCCCGCCTGGACGAGCGCGGAGGCGCCGCCGCAGAGCACGGCCTGCTCGCCGAAGAGGTCGGTCTCGCACTCTTCCTTGAAGGTGGTCTGGAGCACGCCGGCGCGGGTGGAGCCGATGCCCTTGGCCCAGGCGAGGGCGCACTTCTTGCCGGTCTTGGACTTGTCCTGGTAGACGGCGATGAGGGCGGGCATGCCCTTGCCCTCGACGTAGAGGCGGCGGACCATGTGGCCGGGGCCCTTGGGGGCGACCATGATCACGTCGACGTCCTTCGGGACGGTGATGAGGCCGAAGTGGACGGCCAGACCGTGCGAGAAGACGAGGGTCTTGCCCTTGGCGAGGTTGGGCTCGATGTCGGACTTGTAGACGTCGGCCTGCTTCATGTCGGGGAGACCGACGAGGATGACGTCGGCCTGCTTCACCGCCTCGGCGGTGGAGACGACCTTGAAGCCGTGCTTCTTGGCGACGGGGGCGGACTTGGAGCCCTCGTAGAGGCCGATGATGACATTCACGCCGGAGTCCTTGAGGTTGAGGGCGTGGGCGTGGCCTTGGGAACCGTAGCCGAGAACGGCGATGGTCTTGTTCTTATAGAAGCCGAGATCGGCGTCCTTGTCGGTGTATACTTTGGCGGGCATGTTGGGAGAGTTTTGGAGGGGTTCTTTTGCTGGACGGGAAAAACGGGCCGCGCGCCTGGCGAGGCTCGAGGCGGCTCAGCGCTTCAGCGCGAGCGTGCCGGTGCGGGCGAGCTCGACGATCCCGAAGGGCGCGAGCAGATCGAGGAAGGCGGTCACCTTGGCGCTGTCGCCGACGAGCTCGATGATGAGCTCGTTGTGGTCCACGTTGACGATCTTGGTGCGGAAGATCTCGCAGATCTGCATGACCTCGGAGCGGGTCTTGGCGGGGGCCTTCACCTTCACGAGCACCAGCTCGCGTTGCACGGCCTGGCCTTCCTTGAAATCGGTCACCTCGACGACGTTCACGAGCTTGCGAACCTGCTTGATGGCAAGGTCGAGCGCGGAGTCGTCGCCCTTCAGGACGACGGTGATGCGCGAAAGCTGGGACTCGTGGGTGGGAGCTACGTTGAGCGAGTCGATGTTGAAGCCGCGGCCGGAGAAGAGACCGGTCACGCGGGCGAGGACACCGAACTTATTCTCAACGAGGATCGAGATCGTGTGGCGCATTGCGGAGGGTTTTGGACTGAAAAAGGAGATGGAGAGTATTGGTGGACGCTGAGGGACTCGAACCCCCGACACCCTCGGTGTAAGCGAGGTGCTCTAACCAACTGAGCTAAGCGTCCAAACCAAAGGGCGCAGGACAACAAACGCCGGGGGCCGCTGACAAGGGTTTATTTGCAGGGCGCGCCGCGCCGCGGGCCCGGCGATTTCTGACTGTTTGCCGCGCCGTCGCTTGGCCCCGGCGCCCCGCTCGCCCACCCCTCCACTCCGGCCCCGTCCGCTTCGCCCCCGCCCCATCCTCCGCTTCCGCTCCTCCATGAACGCCTTCCCCGTCGTGCAAGTCTCGGTCTTTTTGGGACTGAACGCCCTCATCGCCCTGCTCACCTGGCTTCACTGCCGCAAGGCCGGCGGCCGATCCACCGACGACACGCGCGAGTATTTTTTGGCCAATGGCGGGCTCAACTGGGTCTTCATCGCCGGTTCGATCACGCTCACCAACATCAACACCGACACCCTCGTCGGCATGAACGGGCCCCAAAAACTGATCATGGTGCTCTGGGAGCTCTCCGGCGCGGTCGGCCTCCTGCTTCTCGCGAAAATCTTCGTGCCGCTCTACTACAAATACAAATGCACCACCGTCACCGAGCTCCTCGAGCGCCGGTATAACAACAAGCACATCCGCGCCACGGTCGCCTCGATCTTCCTCCTCGGCGACGTGCTGATCTTCCTCCCGATCATGCTCTACACGAGTTCGCTCGTGATAAAGACGATGTTCGGCCTCGACACGCCTCTGCTCGCGCTCGCCAGCATCACCGCCGTCGTCGGAGCCTGCTACGCGATCTTCGGCGGCCTGCGCGCCGTCGCCATCTCCGACACCTACGCCGGCGTGGTCGTCCTCGGCATGGGGCTGCTCGTCGCCGTGCTCTCGCTCAACGCCATCGGCTGGGATTTCTCCGGCATCCCGCGCGAACGCCTCACCCTCATCGGCGACTCCGCCGCCCCCGTGCCATGGACCACGCTCTTCACCGGCATGATCTTCTCGCAGCTCTTCTACTGGAGCACCAATCAGACGATCACCCAGCGCGCCCTCGCCGCGCCCTCGATTCGCGAGGCCAAGAAAGGCGTCTACGCCGCCATGATCGTGCGCGTCCTCCTCATCCCCCCGATGGTCGTCATCCCCGGCGTCTGCGCCTACAAACTTTACGGCGCCCTCCCCAACGACACCGCCTACGGCCACATCGTGGCCAACATCCTCCCGCCCTGGCTGCTCGGCGCCTTCGCCGCCGCGATGTTCGGCGCCGTCATGACCAGCTACAACGCCACGCTCAACTCCTCCGCCGCCCTCTACGTCTGCGATATCCACCAGCAATACATCAACCCCAAGGGCGAAATCCGCCGCCTCAGCGTGTGGCTCCAGGTCGGCTTCTCCCTCCTCTCCATCGCCCTCGTGCCCGCCTACGCCGGCGCCGAAAGCATCATCCAGCTCATCCAGGCGCTCATCGGCCTCTTCTCGATGCCGATCCTCTCGGCCTTCATCACCGGTCTCCTCTTCCGTGACGTCGACGCCCGCGCGGTCATCGCCACGATCGTCTTCGGGGCCGGGCTCTATGCGCTCTTCGCCTTCGGCTGGCCCGCCTGGCACAAGGCAGACCCGGCCAACATCCCCGCCCCGATCCACTTCCTGCACGCCGGCGCCATCACCGTCGTCGCCTGCGTGAGCTTCGCCCTCGCGCTCAACCGCCTCGCCTTCGGCAAACGCGCCACCTTCGAGCTCGGCACCCGCGCCGCCTGGCGCGAGGCGCTGGCCACGCTGCGGAGCTGAGGCCCCGAACACCATTGGCTCCGACTCTGGTGGACGGGCCGGCCCCTCCGCCCATGGTTCGAAGCAACACCCAAGCGGCGGGCACAGGGACGTGCCCGCCCACCTTGGCTGCGGTCCAGCGACGGCGCAAAATCCGCCGCCGCGACCGACCACTCAGGCCGCCACCGCGCGGTCGCGCAGCAGCCAGCCCTCGCGGACCATCAGCTCGGCGTTCTGAACCGCGTTCAGCGCCGCGCCCTTCCAGAGGTTGTCGCCGCTCACCCAGAAGGAGAGTCCGTTGTCGAAAGCCGTGTCGACGCGCAAGCGGCCCACGCCGCACTTCACCTTCTCGGCGAAGGCCAGCGGGGTCGGATACTTCTTCGCCGCAGTGTCGTCGATCAGCTCGGCGCCCGGGAAAGCCGCGATCGCCGCGCGCGCCTGCTCGACGTTCACCGGACGCTCGAACTCGGCGCTCACCGCGACCGAGTGCGCCCGCACCACCGGCACGCGCACGCAGGTCGCGGACACGCGAAGGTCGGGCAGGCCCATGATCTTGCGGCTCTCGAGGCGCATCTTCTCCTCCTCGCCCGTGTAGCCGTCCGCGCCAAACGTATCGATCTGCGGGATACAGTTGAACGCGATCTGGTAGGGATAAACCTTGTGCGTCAGCGGCCGCCCCGCCGAGTGGGCCGCGATCTGGTCGGCCAGCTCCTTCACCGCCTCCGCGCCGGTGCCCGACACCGACTGGTAGGTGGACACGAAAATCCGCTTCAGCCCGAAGAGCCAATGCAGCGGCCAGAGGCCCATGAGCATCACGGCCGTCGAACAGTTCGGGTTCGCGATCAGGCCCTTGTGCGTGCGCAGGCCCTCGGGATTGATCTCGGGCACCACGAGCGGCACGTCGGCCTGCTGACGATAGGCGGAGCTCTTGTCGATCACCGTGCAACCGCTCGCGATCGCGTCGGCCGCGAGCGCGCGGGTCACGGAGCCGCCGGCCGCGAAAAACGCCAGATCCACGCCCGCGAAAGCCCCCGCCTTCGCCTCCTCGATCACGTGGGTTTTGCCCGCGTGCGAGATGGTCTTGCCCGCCGAGCGCGCCGAGGCGAAAAGCCGCAGCGAACTCATCGGGAAG
>CAMLNJ010000331.1 GCA_946481225.1 uncultured Verrucomicrobiota bacterium
GGGGGTTGGGGGGGGGCGTCGAAGACGTTGCCCGCGTGTTCAGGGTGGCGGCCGCCGACGGTGTGGGCGAGGTCGGCGGGGTCGTGGGAATCGCCGGGGCGGAGTCGGAGAAGTTGGGAGTGGGTGCGGCCGGGCGGGAGGACGAGGGTGACCGGCGTGGCGACGGGCAAGGTGGCGAGGAGGGCGCGGAGGCGGGCGGCGGTCTCGGCGGGGCCGAGGAGGCCCTCGGCGCGGAAATCGGCGGAGAGGGCGCGTTCGACGCGGAGCGGTTCGCCGGGCGGGCGGCGCACGAGGAGGACGCGCGCGCCGCGCGGCCCGAGCTCGACGGCCAGGCGCGGCCGCGCGCCGACGCGGAGGCGGGCGAGGGTGCGGCGAAGGGCGGCGAGGGCGGCGGACGGCATGCGTGAGCGGGGAGCGGAGAGCAGAGAGCGGGGAGCGAGGAGCAGGGGGCGAGGAGGAGGAGATTAAGAGGACTCGGGGAGGAGGCGAGGAGGCGGGACGCCTCGTCGTCGTCGGAACACGGGCGGGACGCCCGTGCCACGGTCAGGGCGTGGCGGGTGGGGCCGAGGTCGCGGGCGTGGGGGCGGAGGAGGAGGGCGCGCCCGGCGTGGTGTAGCGGATGAACTCGCCGCTTTCGGAGAGGAGCGTGGCGGTCACGAAGATGAGGAGGTAGCGCGGACGGCTGATCTCGGTCTTGGTGCGGAAGGCGGCGCCGACGAGGGGGAGTTTTCCGAGGATGGGGACCGATTCGGTGAAGGTGGTCTGTTCGTTTTGGATGACGCCGCCCATGACGACGGTTTCGCCGGATTGCACGACGACGCGGGTCGAAATCTCCTGGTCGCGGGAGCGGGGGAGCTTGAGGTCGAAGGTGCTGGAGACGCGGCCGCTGGCGTCGAGGTCGCTGATGGTGGCGAAGGTGACGAGCTCGACGTTTTGCGAGACGGTGGGATTGAGCGCGAGGAGGATGCCGCGACCGTCGCCGCCGATGCTGGCGAGGACGTCGAGGGCGACGCCGGCGGTGAGTTTGGTGGGCTTGCCCTTGGGGACGAGGGAGGAGGTGGAGCGGTTTTCGAGGATGGTCTGGGAGACGGTGTATTCCTCGTAGAAGTATTGGGTCTGGCCGTCGCGGATGGTGGCGGGGCGGTTGTTGAGGACGGTGAGGCGCGGGGCGCTGAGGGTCTGGCTCTCGCCGGATTGCTCGATGGCGTTGAGGGTGGCGGTGAGGGAGTCGTCGCTGAGGACGTTGGTGAACGTTTTTTGCAGGCCGAACCCGACGTCGACTCCGAGCTGGGTGTAGTCGGTCGCGGAGCGGGGGACGGTGGAGGGGCGGCCGGTTTCCCAGTTGAGGCCGAGGCGCTGGTAGGCGGATTCGGAGATGGTGATGAAGCGGGCTTCGATGAGGACCTGCTGGATGGGGCGGTCGAACTCGCGGATGATGTTTTCGAGGGTGAGGAGCTGGGAGCGCGTGCCGGTGGCGACGATGATGTTGCGCTCGTAGTCGATGTAATACTTGGAGCCGCCGAAGAACTGCTTGATCGCGTGGTCGATGGAGGGCGCGGCGGGGGTGCCGTCGCGGACGAAGTCCTCCAGCTTCTGGTTGGCGGTGACGGTCTCGCGGTCCCGGTCTTTCACGCGGGTCTCGCTGACCTCGGTGGGGCCGAACTGGGCGGGGAGGAGGAAGCCGCGGCGGAGGCGATAGAAGCGCGTCTCCTCGAAGCCGCGTTTGGCGCCGTCCTTGGCGTCGACGATCCAGACGAGGTTTTCGCCGATCTCGAAGTGGAGGTCCATCTGGCGGGCGACGTGATCGAGGAACTGGCGGACGGGGACGTCGCGGAGGTTGACGGAGAGCTTGCGCTGGAACTGGGGGAGGGAGCGGTCGGCGACGAAGTTGAGGCCGGTGTTTTTGCCGACGGTGAAGATGATGTTCTCCAGCGTGAGGTCGTCGGCCTGGAGGGTCATGGGCTGGAGGAGCGCGGCCTCGGTGGCGGAGGGTTTGGCCTCGTCGAGGCCGACGAGGGGGGCGGTGCGCTCGATGGTGCGGCCGTAGGGGGAGGGGATGTCGGAGGCTTTGGCGACGTCGTCGAGGGCGGTGCGGAGGCTGCGGGGGAGGTCGAGGCTGCGGGGGTCCTGCTCGAGGACGTCGCCGAGTTCGTTGGCGAAACGGGAGTCCTTGGCCTCGATCTCGCGGAATTCGGTCTCGAGGGCGCGGTCGCGGCGGCGCTGGCCTTCGGAGAGCGTCCAGGCGTGGACGCGTTCCACGGCGGGGTCGTCGGGAGCGAGGCGTTTGAGTTCGGCGGCCTTGGTCTCGGCCTCGGTCCAGGAGCCGGAGCGGGCGAGGGAGAGGATCTCGCGGATCTGTTTGTCGTAGGCGGCGCTGACGGGCGGGGGCGGCGGCTCGGCGGGGGCGGGTTTATCGGGCTTGGGGGAGGCGGGGCGGTTTTGGCAGCCGGCGCCCGCTAGAACGATGACGGCCAGGCAGCAGGAAAGAGAACGGGGCAGCGGACGGCGGAGAAAGCGGAGGCGGGCCATGGAGAGCAAAGACGACGGGAGGCAGGGGAGGGATACGAGCGAGAAGCGCGGACGGCCCGGGAGCCGCGCGGCATCGCGCAAGAGGCGAAAAACGGGACGTGCGGCAAGGGACGTAAACATTATTTGCCTGCGACTCGATCGAGGGGGCCGGGTTCGGATGGATCTTAAAAATGTCACTCATCGCAGCGGACTGGTCGGAACGGCTCGAACGGTTGGAAAATCGAGTCCAATACCATGCCGCAAAGGCCTGCGGAGACGGCCCGGCCGACAGCTCCTAGTCGACGGCCGATCGCCGACACCCTGGGAAAATCGCTCAAGGCGCCTTGAGTGAGCAGGATACCCTATGGGAATGGGGGAGTTTACATGTTATTCATATACAAAATCATGAATACCCCGCCCCGCTTCTCCGAGATGCTCGGTCGTTTGTTCGCTTTGGTCTTGTGCACGGGCGCGCTCACCTCCCTGAGGGCGCAGACCACGGTCCAGTTGACGGGCGGTGATCCGGGTCAAGGGCTGACGCTTAATCCGGCGCAAGTGGTGCACGCCTATAACATTCTCGGCTCCTCAAACGTCTCCGTGCAGGGGGTGACATTTGTGCCCCATTTGGCCGGCACCGGCACGGTCTATACCGCCGTCAACAACCCGTTCGCGGGTGATCAGACCTCACCTGACGATTTAGGGCTGAGACAGGTTCTGGAGACTTTGGCGTGGGATGGCGCATCCACGGGGGCCGCCCACACGCCTCTTCAGTTTTCTTTCGTCGGGCTTATCCCGGCCGCCAACTATCGGTTCGACCTGCTTTATTACTCGGGGAGGTGGGCGTCGCGCGAGCAGGCGATCATAGCGAACAACAGTTTGGTGTCCATCGTCACCGCGTCGCAAACCATGGCGTTCAGCACCAGTTTCTTCGTGCAGGCGGACGGGGAGGGCAGTATCTCCCTTTTGGTTCAACGTTCAGGATTGAATGGGGGCACCGGATATCAGGATGGCGCGGTTTTAAATGGCCTCGTGCTGAGCACGGTTCCCGAGCCTGCCTCCGCGGCGATGTTCGCGGGTCTGGGCTGCATGGCGTGGATGCTTGGGCGCCGCCGCAGAGTCTGATTTTGCGTCACCGCGAGGCCGGTTTTGGCTCCTTTATTGCGGTGCCGCACCGGGAAGAAATTCATGGCGCCGATTCGCGCGGCCTTCCCAAGCGTGCAACGCGAGGCCGCCGCCGACGGTGCCGAGCGTGAGGGCGAGGGCGGAGCCGATGAAGGGGATAAGCGCGAGCAGGTTGCCCCAAAGGCCGATGCCCGTGGCCAGCGAACGGCGCGAGCGGATGACGTCGCGGCTTTGGCCGAGGTCCCAGCCGCGGTTTTCGAAGTAGTTTTCGAGGACGCCGTAGCCGGAGTAGTAGGCGTTGAGCAGGATGCCTCGCACGATGAAGAAGAGGCCGATGACCGGGATGAGCCCCAGGATCGCGCAGAGGGCGGTCTTGAAAAGCGCGGCGAGCGCGTTGGGCAAGCCGACGACGACGAGCATGCGCAGGTAGCGGGCGAGGTCGAAGCGATGGACGGGCTCGCGGTTGCCGAGGGCGGCTTCGACGCGTTCGGTGAGGCGGTCGAAGATCGGAAAGCCGATGGCTTGGAGGATAGGCTGCTGGAGCCAGAGCAGCGCGAGACCGAGCGGGAGAACGAGGACGAGGTGGGTGAACCAATCGAGCGTGGTGCCGAGCCAGGCAAGTTCCCCGCCGGGGATCGCGCCCCAGCGTTCGAGCGGCAGAAAGGTGAGCAGCCAGTCGGAAAAGCGACCGGCGAGAAACCAGCCGGCGGTCCAGAGCGAGGCGGTGATGACCGTGAGGAGGAGAAAAACGAGCAGGACGTGCGGCCAAAGCCCGCGTCGCAGGATGAATCCAAACGCGCCGGAGCAGGCGCGAAAGGCCGAGGCGACCTCGC
>CAMLNJ010000332.1 GCA_946481225.1 uncultured Verrucomicrobiota bacterium
TCGCCGCCGCGATCAAGAAACGCGGCCTCTTCGGCTGCGGCCCGGCCGTCGGCGCGACATAGCGACGTGGATGACATGGGACCGGCGGCGGAACGGCGGAGCCGTTTCGCCGCCGCGCCTCCTCCCGCTCGCCGCGCCTCAGCCCGCCGTCGGCGTCAGCTTGCGTTCCGTCAGCGGCAGCATGACGCCGCGCCGGAAAAGCGTCACCTGCCCCGTGCTCGACGAGACCACGATGCTGATGCAATCCGTCGCCACGCTCACGGCCGCCGCCGCCGCATGCCGGCTGCCCAGCCCGCTCGGCAGCGCATGATCGGTGTCGGAGGCCTGCAGGAGGCTGCCCGCGCTCGCGACCACGCCGTCGCCGCGGATGACGAAGGCGCCGTCGATCGAGGAAAACTCCTTCACGGTCTCGTCCATGAAGGGATTGAGGATGTTGCGATCCTCCTCCTTGTATCCGTAAAATGGATTCAGAACCAGCGGCTTGGTCAGCCGCTCCACGCGGGCGGTGTCGCCGAGCACGAAGAGACAGCCGACCGGCTTGCCCTCGCGGCCCTCGACGCCGAGCTCCATCGCGATGCCGAGCACGCGCTCGAGCACCTCCGGCTTCACGTCCTCCGGCAGCAGGTCGGCGTGGCCGCCGAGCAGGGTGTGGAACTCGCGCTCCACGTCGAGGACCACGACGGTGTCGAACTGGTTGCTGCCCGCCAGGCCGCCCACGCAGCAGAGGCGGTCGCTGAAGGAGATCATCCCGCGGCTGAGCGCCACGAAGACCGCGCTGCGCAGCTGCGCCATGCGCTGGTTGGAAAAAGACCGCACCTGGATCACCTCGACCGCGCGGTCGGCGTCGGACTCGTCGTCGAGCTCCACGTGGTTGCGCGTCACGAGGATGGTCTTGGCCTTCGGAAACCACGCCCCCGGCTCGATCCCGCCCACGAAGGTGTCGCCGAAGACCATGATCGCCCGGCAGCCGGCGCCGCGCGCGACCTTGTCCGCCTCGCGGATCATGAGGCGGTTGACCCGGTTTTGCTGCGCCTGCACCGGGCGCGCCAGCAAGCCGCCCACGCCGGCGACGAGCCGGTCGTAAAGGTCGCTTAGCGTCGGCGCGCCGACCAGACTGGCGACGAGGTCGGGTTCCTTCACCAGGCGCGCCACGGTCGCGAGCACTTGCAGATAGTCGCGCGCCCGTTCGTCGGCGAGCAGCAGGATGATCAGGTGGGCCCGGTCCCCCTCGAGGGTCGCGTCGTGCTCGATGCCTTCGCGGCTGCGCCCGATGACGAGCACGTAGCGCCGCGGCATCTTCACCCGCACATGGGGCAGCGCGACGCCGTTGCCCAGATAGGTGGTCATCGTGCTCTCGCGCTGCAGGAGGCTGCGCAAAAGCGAGTCGCGCTTCAGGTCGGAAAAGCAGGCCGCGGCGTTGTCGAGCAGTTCGCCGAGCGCGCCCTTCAAGTCGGTCGATTGCAGCTCGATGATACGATTGCGGGCGATGTGGCGCTCAAGACGCATGGGCAGGGAAACCGAGGATGATTTCGACCCGATTTAACCGCGGATACCGCGGGTGGTCGCGGATAAAGTATTGGTCATCCGCGGCTATCTGCGCAATCCGCGGTTGAAAAACGGCTCACTTCTCCCACTCGAGCGCGCCCTTCTTGATCTCGTAGAAGAGACCGAGCACGAGCACGCCGAAGAAGAAACCGATCGGGGCGAGGATCGAGATGTGGTTCGCGAGGAAGTCGCGGTAGATGAAAGACCACGGGATGAGGAAAACCACCTCGATGTCGAAAAGGATGAACAGCATCGCGGTGACGTAGAACTTCACCGAGAAACGCGTATGCACGCCGCCCTCGGGCTTCACGCCGCACTCGTAGGCGGTGTCGGTGATCGCGTTCTTTTTGCGCGCGCGCTGGCCGAGCAGATGGCTCGCGCCGACGATGCCTCCCGCGAGGCCGGTGGCCAGGAGGAGCTGAATCAGAAGAGGCGCGTAATCGGAGGCGGAGTTCATGCGGGCGATGGCGTAAGCGACAAAGGGACAAAGCCCGCGCCTCGCGGGCAAGGTGTTTTTACGGGCGAAACGCGCTCATTTGACCTCGACCGCCGGCACCACGACCGGCTCGCCCGCCGCGCGCCGCCCGATGCCCAGCGTCTCGGCGAACTCCAGCGTGCGGATTTCCTCCGAGACCGCTTGAAAACCCGTCGCCTTCCGAGCGGCGTTGATCCGCTCCAGCATCAGCGCGTCCATCCGCACCGGATCGGTGCCCAGCCACAGCCGGGGCTCGCCCTTGGTGTAGAGGGCGTTGAAGGCCGGACCGCCGACGAATTGCCAATGCTCGAGCGTGGCGAGCGTGAAAGCCCAGGTCTGGCGCAGCTCGGGGATCGCCGCCATCTCGGCCACGGCGGCGGGGGCGCTGCGGTGGCTGCGAAAAAAGCGCGAGGTGTTGGACGCGTTCCACAGCGTGGCGTTCGCCAGCGCGCCGTTCACCCCGAGCGACTCATGGTCGGTGTAGACCGGGAGGTTGATCCAAAAGTCGGCGTCGAGGAACAGCGGCGTCGCGAGAAAACTTTTGCGATCCGCGTCCGCGTCGATTTTCGCCGACGGATCGACCGCGGCGGCGCCAAGGCGATCCAAATCGAAGTCCGGCGCCTTGTCCTGCCGCCCCGACAGGATCGGGTCGAAACGCGAGGGCAGCGGGCTGTCGTAAAACCAGATCGGGTCGTAGTAGCGGCCCGACTCGAGCACGAAAAACGGATGCCCCGCGAAGGGCGGCGCCCGCCGCGGATCCGTCGGCAAGAAACCGGTCAACCGGAGCCGCAACTGGTTCAGCCCGACGAGAAAAATATTCTCCCGCGCGTAGCCGCGCCGCCCCAAGGCCTCGATCACCGCACGCACGAGCGGTTGCGGCGTGGCGAGGCCGGGCCCCGACTCGGCGTATATTTTCAGGCCGACCTTTCCCTTCTCGCCCGGCGTCAGGCGGCGCCCGACCTTTTGCTCAAAGGCCTGGAACAGCGCCTCCACGCCGCCCGCGTAGCGATCCGCGCTCGCCGGCGAAGGATCGCTCCCCTCCTCCGCCGCCGGCAGACGCACCTCCCAAAGTGCCGGCGCCCCGGACGCGGGGGCCGGCCCGGCGGCATCGTCGGCGCGCGCGCCGGGCACGGCGCACGCGAGGGAAATCACGGAGAAGAAAAGAGCTCGGAGAGACATCGGGCGGAACCCTTGACAGAGCAGCCCCCGGGCCGAAAGTGCAACCCCGTCCGCTCTCGATGCCGCGCCTCAAGGAAAGCTGCAAACAAGACCTCAAGCTGCGCATCAACATCGTGGACGTCATTTCGCGCGTCGCGACCCCGCGCCGCGCCGGCGGCAACCGCTTCAAGGCGCTCTGCCCCTTCCATCAGGAGAAGACGCCGTCATTCCACTTCGATTCCGCCAAGGGCTTCTACAAGTGCTTCGGCTGCGGAAAATCCGGCGACATCTTCAGCTTTGTCCAGGAAACCGAGGGCCTGAATTTCAGCGAGTCCGTCGAGACCCTCGCCCAGCGTTTCAACGTCGCCCTCGAATACGAGGAAGGCGGCGGCGGCCCCTCCCGCGAGGAACGCTCCCTCCGCCAGGAGCTCTTCGACCTGCACGAGTTCGCGGCCGAGCACTACCACCAAGCCTTCAAGGCCAACGGCGAGCACGGCGCTTGGATGCGCGACTACTGGACGAAGGAACGCCGCTTCACGCCCGAACTCGCCGACGAGTTCAAGATCGGCCTCGCCGATCCGACCGGCTCCGGCCTCGGCGCGGCGTTGATGCGCAAAAAATTTTCCGAGTCCGCCATCCGCCAGTGCGGCCTCTTCTTTATCTACGAGGATCAGCTGCTCACCGTCGGCGCGCTCAAGCCGCGCTTCCGTGGCCGCCTCATGATCCCGATCCGAGACCACCAGGGCCGCGTGGTCGCCTTCACCGCCCGTCAGACCAAACTCACCCCCGCCGACGACCCCGCGCACGAGGCGAAATACGTCAACTCGCCCGAGACGCCGATTTTCTCGAAGAGCAATCTCCTCTTCAACCTCGACCGCGCCCGCGCCCACGTCGGCGACGACAAACCCTTTGTCCTCGTGGAAGGGCAACTCGACGCCCTCCGCTGCTGGTCCGTCGGCCTCAAAACCGCCATCGCGCCGCAGGGAACCTCCATCACCGAAGGGCAACTCATCCTCATGCGGCGCTACCACTCGGAGCTCGAGTGCTTCTTCGACAGCGACGGCGCGGGCCAGAAAGCCGCGCGCCGCCTGCTGCCGCTCGCGCTCAAGACCGGCATCGAGGTGCGTTTCCTCACCCTCGCGGGGGCGGGCAAAGTAGACCCCGACCTGCTCTTCTTGGAAAAGGGCCTCGCCGGCTACGAGGAGGTAAAGCGCGGCGCCTTCGGCGGCATGCAGTTCATGCGCCGCTTCGTCTTGCCCGATTCGCGCAACGCGACGGCGGAA
>CAMLNJ010000333.1 GCA_946481225.1 uncultured Verrucomicrobiota bacterium
GAGGCCGGCAAAGGACTCCTTCAACGGGCCGGGTTTTGTTCACACCGTCTCAACGGAGTGATCCAGCCCTGGCGGGTAGGGTGTGAGCCAGCGTAGCCTCAACCTCAAATAAACACGGCTAGACGTAAACGTACCCCTGCTTCGATCGAACGCGCGCAACAGCGCGCCGATGGTCTCGCTTCCATCGGCCCCGAAGTCGCGCTCGGCAAAAAACGTACCTTGGCGGCTTTTCAGCCGACGTCGCCGCCGCACCACTCGGCGGATCAAACCCACATCCGCACACCGACCAGGCCCCAGGAGAAAAAGAACCCGGCGATGAAAACGAGGCCGAGGGTCACGAGCACCGCGTGCCAGTAGGCGAACCGGTTCATGCGTGCCCGCCGATGACGCCAGACCGCCACGACGCTGCCGAGCGCTCCAAGCGGGATCAGCAGCGACGTCACCATCATGCCGATGGTCCACAGATTGGGTTTACCCAACAACTCAAAGCCACGTGATTCGGCTGCGGAATAAAACCAAAAGCATCCGACCAGCGCCGCCGCGCCGACCAACGGCCACAACCGCACCGACCAAGGTCCGGGATTCGGCAATCGGCCCAGCACCTTCCGCAAACCCCAGATCAACGCGAACAGCAGCGAACTCGCCACCAGCGGAAGGGAGACAGCGATGCCCCCGAGCGGAACCCACACCCGGAGCGGTGAGATCCGCCGATAAGTCATCTGGCCGTATTGGAGCAGAGTTTCACCGTCCTCGTCGCGGACCAGCGCCAAGGTCGGCTTGGGCTCTTTTTCCAGCCGGAACAGGTTCTCCGACACGGCGATCCAACGGGTCCATCGGTGACCGACCGCCGCCCGAAAAGCCAGGCCCTGCGCGTCGGCGCGAACCCGGCGCAGGCTCCCGTAATGTTCAAATAGACCGAGATAGTCGGAATCCCGCAGGCCTATGTTCGCGTAATAACCGGGCAGGCTCCTCTGCAATTCGTCGGAGAGCGAGACGTCCGAAACGCCAGCGGGGACCTTCGGGGGAGTGGCGTCTCGCATCAGGTAACTATCCACCGCCCCCCGGATACGGAACAACGCTCTAGCGTTGTCGGTGTTGATCATGACGGCCCGGCCGAGCCCGAGTTCCGGAATGTAGCCGAAGATGGCCACGGCACCTTCCACCCCACCTGTGTGCCCGTGTTCTTCGTAGCCCCGATTGTAGGCTGCCGCGTTGTACAACCCGTAGCCGATGGTAATGCCTGCCCGCGCTGCCGGCAGTGTGCCGGGTACCTCCAGACGGTTTATCGACTCCTCGCTCAGTATCCGCCGCCCGGAGACGCTGCCTCGCTGCAGATGAAAGAGCAGGTAGTTCGCCATGTCCTCGGCTGAGGCACTGATCGCCCCGGCGGGCCGATAGATCATGTGCCGATAGGGCACGGGCCGCCGGTCATCTCCCCGGTAATTGGTCGCCCTCGTCTGCTCCACCTCCGGTGTCAGGAAGTAGCTCGCCGTCTTCATCTCCAGCGGCGCGAAGAAGTTCTCGCGCACGTAATCCTCAAAGCGTTGCCCCGCCGCTTTCTCAACCACCGCGGCCGCCAGCATGGTGCCGTAGTTCGTATAGCCGCTGCGGCTACCCGGCCGCCAGCGCACGTAGCGATTGCCCGGTTCGAGCGACAGCGCTTCCGCCGTGGTCGCCGGCTTGGGATCGTTGTGCGCCCACGAGCGTCCCCTCCCGTCGGGCACTCCGGAGGTGTGCTCGAGCAGGTGGACCAGGCGGACGGGGTCCGACGTCTCCCACGGATTTTTGATCGGACATTCCGGCAGCCACTGGCGGACCGTGTCGGTCAGCTTGAGTTTTCCTTCCTCCTGCAGTTTCAGCGCAGCAAGCGCCACGAACTCTTTCGACACCGAGCCGATGCGGAACGGAGTCTGCGCCGTCGCGGGGCGTTTCGACGCCACGTCCGCCAGGCCTAACCCCGCCACCCACTCGACCTTGTCGCGCGATACGAGCGCCACCGCCGCACCCGGCGTCCCGGTTTCGCGAAGTATCTTTTCAATCTCCGCCTGCAATTCAGCGATGGTCTGCGGACCTGGTTTCTTTTCGGCGGCGGCGATCTGGCCAACACCGGCCACGATCAGGGCGAGAGCGACGAGGGGTTTGATCATAACGTTGAGCAGGGGGGGCAGATGGCTCGCCACGCGGGTCTGGATCTAGGCGACCGGGTCCGCCTCGCAGGATACGTGAGGAAATATCGGCCTCATTTTCCCGCCTGCCGGCGAGCCGTTTCCTGGAGGTACGCGTCCACAATCTTCATGGTCACTGCGAGTTTCCAGCCCTCGGGAGTCTGTTGGAATTCGTAGCCGTCGCCATTGGCGCCGGGCAGGTGTAGCAAGACCCGGCCGGGCCGGAGCTGTTCGAATCTGGCCAGTTCCAGCATCTTGGCGCTGGGATACGGATGATGCATCCCATCCTCGATGTACAAGGCGGCGGCTGCGGCTTCGATCGAAGGTAACAGGGACGGGTTTCCTGCGCTTTGCGCCGCGAAATGCTGCAACGTTTTCTGACGCGCGTCCTCGTCATAAATGAGCAGCTTCTCCATCAGCGCGGCGTCAGCGTGGTCACAAGCCCAGGCCAAGGTCTGCAACGTGGCCAGCGGCGTGACCATGCCTTCATTGCGGTATTCGTCCGCGGCTCCGGGTGTTGCCGGGCCGTTCGAGGCCAACGTTTTTTCCGTTAATTCCGGTTGGACGCTCCGTCCGGGTGACGCCGCGGGCAATCCCATCGCCCCTTTGGGAGCCTGGCTTTGCGCGAGCTGACCTTCGTGCCGCTGGGTGGCCTGCAGGCGCAATTGATCATTCTCAGTCCGTAGGCGCGCGGCTTCGTCGCGACGCTCTTGCTGAACGTGATATTGCCAGCCCGAGGTCAGGATCATGGCGGTCGCGGCGGCGAGGAGAACTGTTTTCAAGGGAGTCATCGCGGAGCCGCTTGGTTCAATCCCAGTTTGTCCAACATTTCATTTCCCAGGATTCGCTTCGCGAGATGCTCGGGATATGCGGGCGGAACGACTATCTTCCACACACCGTCCGCCTGAACCCACAGCATCCCGCCGCGTTTGGCATCCTTGCGGCGCACAACCGCACGGCCAGGTCCGAGTTCCGTCGCAGCATAGTCCTCCATCAAATCCGCTTTCTTAAGCGGCCGCAGGATCGTGTCGGCGATGTACAGGAACACGACGAACTTCTCGGGGGTGGGATAGGCGGCGCGAATCGTCGCCGGCAGGCTCGCGTGCAGCGCGTGGATGGCTTCCCGGCCTTTGTCATCGTAGGTGAGAATATTCTCCAACGCTTCGGATTCACCGGCATCGATCGCCCACCCGTAGGTAAGGAATGCTTCGTAGGGTGTCGCCTGGCCGTGATTGCGATGACCGCTGCTCCCGGCGGCGTGATTTTCCAGCAGACGTTTCGTGACCGACTGCAAAAGAGCGTCGGTCTCTTCGGCTGATTCCTGCGCGACAGATGCCACGACCGCCGTAGACGCCCCGGCAGCGGACACTTCCTTCAAGCGCGCATTTTCGGCACGCAAGGCGGCGAGTTCCTGGTCGCTAACCCCGCCATCCAGGGCGGTCCAAGCCAGCAGGGTAATGCCGGTCGCGCAGGCCGCACCCAAGACTGCGGCGGCCGGTTTATTGAGGAGTAGACTGGTGAACAATGTGGCGAGCGCCCCGGCCGGAGCGGCGACGAGGGCGGTGGTGGATACGCTCGCGGCCATACCCGTGGGCGCCTGAGCAAACGCCTGATTCGCCAACAGCAGGCCGAGCGCCGCCGTAGTGGAGGTGACGCTACGTTTCCCCAAGTGACCGCGCAGTTTGTCCAAGGCCCGCTCCGTGCGCATACGCGCGGCGTTTTCCGAGAGGCTGAGTTTCTCGCCCACCTCGGCAAAAGTCAGTCCTTGGAAAAACCGCAGCAGCACGATCTCACGGTCGCGTTCCTTGAGCTCTTCGAGGGCGTCATCAATCACCGGCCGGAGCCGCTCCCAATCCACGGAGGGCTCTAGTGGGCTGATCGTGTCAGGCATGGCTGCGAAGGTCTCGTGGTATTTTTGCCGGCGGAGTTCCGCCCGGTTGGCTTCCATGGCCACGTAGCGGGTGCTTCGGAAGAGCCAGCCGGTCAGCACGGGGTGATGGCAAAGACGCGCCGCTTTGCGGGCGAGATCGGTGAAGACTTCTTGGGCGATCTCCTCCGCGAGGTGCGCCCGGCCTCCGGTGCTGCGGAGCGCCGTGGCATAGACCAGTCCGAGATGACGCTGTACGAGCTCGCCAAAGGCGCGACCGTCCTTTTGTCCGGCGTAGCGGTGAAGCAGTTCGGCATCGGTCGGCATGGGGTTTCACACTAATACAGCCGGCCGGCGCAAAAGCGCACAAAAGATCTTAGCCTGCCGACCATTTTACTCGGGAATGGACCCGGACC
>CAMLNJ010000334.1 GCA_946481225.1 uncultured Verrucomicrobiota bacterium
CCCCGGCCCCCTCCCCGATCCGCCTCCGCTCGCCGACACCCCGACCGCGCCGGGCTTGGCGACCTTCTTCGTGATCGAATTCGATCCTGAGTCGGGCGAGGCGGCCTACTCGGTCGTCGCCGCGCCCAACGAGATCAAGGCCCGCGAGACGGCCGCCGCCGCCGCGCGCTCCTCCGGCCGCATCCTTGTCGACGTGCTCACGTCCGCCGTCCTCGACGCCTGGCTCGACCGCGCCCAAATCCACCCGCCCGAACTCGTCGCCGACGGCGCCGCCTGATTCTCGTCGAGGGCGGTCGTTCGACTTTCGCCGCCTCAAGGCGGCGAAAGTATTGTGGGTGCTACGCCCATCCCCCGACGCGAGATGCACGGCCGGAGACGCCAGTGCGACGACTGGCCCAGCTCAACTCGACGCAGTCCCATCCCGGACTCGATCTCCCCGCGCAACGCGTGCCTGTGCCAATGTTCGTAATACGAACATTGGCACAGGCGTAGCGGCAACCGCACTCGTCCTGGTGAAGCGGGCTCGCCGCGGCTCCGCCGTCAAGTGTCGGTCCGGCCCACGCCACCAGCAACGCGGATGGCCACCGCTTGTCCGCACAAACCCCGCGACCGCATCGCCGGGGCGGATACGCACGCGCGACGAGCGGGCGCCCAGACGGGCCCTTTGCTGCCCCAGGTCGATGCGCCGCCCGCGCTCCTGTCACCCGCCCTTCCACCCCGCCGAGCCATGAGCCGCCTCCTGCGCATCCTCGTCCCGGCCCACGCCTCGGAAGCATGGCCTGTCTGATACCATTTCGCATTCAAACGTATAAAATCCGCGCATCCGATGTAGGCGGGCTCGGATGTAGGCCCGACCGCTGGTCGGGCTGCCAGACCAACGGTCTGGCCTACAGGTCTTCGGGTTTTGTTACGACGGAATGCGAGATGGTCTGACGCGGCGAAGCGGGACGGGGCGACATACCGTGTCGTTCGTCGACGAAACAGGGGACTCCAGCAGATGCGCAATTCGCCATGCCTTAGCGTGAGAGAGGCCGGCCCCCTCCAACTCCGTAAGTCGCTGGTGCCCGGGACAGGGATCGAACCTGCACGCTATTAAGCAAGGGCTTCTAAGACCCTCGTGTCTGCCATTCCACCACCCGGGCGGGCAGTTGCGGAGACCAGCGAAAACCGGCGCGGCCCCGCTCCGCAAGCGCCTTGTCGCCCGGCCGAGATTCCAAAGCTCCCGCAGCTCGCGCCGCCGAGACCGATTTCGGCTTGGTTGCCCCCTCGCCTCTCGCCCCGCAGGCCTTGATTTATTTCGACAACAAAGCCTATGCCGAGAACTTCGGCGATTCGCTTCTGTCCGTGGCGGACTTGACGGCCGCTCGGGTGGCGAAAGGCGTCGCGGACAGCTCCTCGCGCTCCCCCTCGGCCTCGGGATGAAGAGTCGAACGCACCAACCGGCGCAACTTCCGCGACGAGATCCGAAGATTCGCGGTCAGACGCCAAAAACCACGATTGGCCGGATGATGGGCGAACTCCTCCGACTCGTAGAAGAACTCCCGAAAGCGTCGCAGTCGGGCGACGCTGCGCACGAAGTCGCAGTCCGCCGCGAAATGCTGCGGCCAAAGATAGCTTACCAGTGGCGCCAGCAAGCGGGCGTGAGGATAGAGGGCACGCCTCAACACCACCCGCTCATACTGGCCCGGCGCCAGGCCCTGTTGCTCGCAATACAGCTGTGCAAAAGTCTTTTCGGTCATCGGCGTAACGGGACTGGGGTATGCGCTTCAACCGCGGAAGCGCGGTAAAGACAGCGTAATAAGCCATGCCGGAGTTTCATTCCCCCTCAATGGTCAAAGCGACGGAATTTCTAAGCATATTCCCCCGGTAGCGCACCGAATTTACCCCCAAGCGAAACGCCGATGCGACAGCCTAAATGAGCCCACGCCGCGCCGGCTCTTTTCAGCGAATAGAAACCGCTCGGCAGGAAACCCGAGTGCGGGACGCGGACCGAAGACCCGCGCCGCGGAGGGCGACGCCAATTCATCCACCGAATACCACCCTGACGACGCGATCCCGGCGGAGCCATTGGTCCGGTTCGGCGATTTCCGAACGCGCCTGCGTCGCGTGAAAACCTAGCGGCGGCGGCCCCAAAGCTGTTCCACCACCGTGCGCAGGTCCTCCCCCGGCCGGGGCCCCCCGCGCCCGGGCTCGATCATCTTTCGGGCGCGATTCGCGCGCAACAACTCTGTATTCGTATTTACAATACGAAGGGCGCCCGCCCGCATCCCCGCCAGATCTCCCGCCCCCAGCCGGCGCCAGCGCAGGGGCACGCCCGTCACGCTGAAATCCACCTCCCATCCGCCGGTTTCGCCTCGGACCGGACCGGCGAGGCTGGGATAGCGCCGCACGAAATCCGGAGCTCCCGGCTCGGCGATCCGCAAGGTCACGGCCGAAGGCGTCGCCTGAAACACCTCGTCCAGCGAACGCATGCCCCCCGCGCGGCTGCGCGCGAAAAACTCCAAGGGGTCCATTCCCATCAGATTCATCCCGTTCCACAGGCCGTGCTCGTTCGGGCTGCCGAAGCCCCGCGCCTTATACCACTCCTGGAAACGATCCGTCACCCGCACCCCGATCTCGAAATGGAGATGCGCCCGTTCCTTGGGGATGCCGTAGCCTCCGGCGCTCCTTCCCATTGTGCCCAAAGTCTCCCCCCCGTCCACGCCTTGCCCGACCCGCAGCCCCGGAGCGATGCGGGCAAGATGGGCGTAGAGCGTATAAACCGGCGGCGATTGCTCGGGATGCTCCAGCACCACGTAGCGGCCGTAACTGCTCGCCCCCTCGCGGGCGCTGATATGCCGGACGACGCCGGGCAAGGCGGCGAACACCGCGTCGGCCGGTTCCCCCTTCCGATCCCGTTCCAAAGGAAACAGGTCCACTCCCTCGTGAAACTGCCTTCCGCCGCTCCGCACGCTGCCGAAGAGACCCGAAAGCACCGCGCCCGACTCCGTCGGCTGCACAAAACGCTCGATGCCCCCGCCGCGAAAGTAGGCGTCGTTTGGCGTCGGCCAAGTCAGGACAACTCGCCGCTGCGCCGCGGATGGCGGCGACACGGGCAAACGCGTCTCTTTTTTGACCTCGGCCGCAGCGCTCCCAACCGGATCGTCCCCGCAGCCCGGAAGCAGGCACGCCGCGACCAGCGCGACCAGCGCCATACAAGCTCCCCCCTGCCGTCTCCTCATTTATTCTTTTCGAGTTCCTTGCGCGCGTCCTTCGAGGTGCGGGAAATGTTCTTCGCCAGCTCCTCGAGATCAGCTTCCGGAAGCTCGACATACGTCACGATGTAACCCTGCGAGAAAGCGCCGTCGATACGACGGGCGCCGATGGCCCGTCCGTTGACCGTGGCGACCAGACGCTTCCCCTGGTTGGGGACGCTCATCTTGAACAGATCGCGCGCGGCGGGAGTCGTGAGCTTGAAGGCGAAAGCCTTCCCGAGCTCGTTGTCCACGACGGTGCAATCTTCGATATCATACTCGGTAAAATAGACCTTGGGCTCGAGGCGGATCGTGACGCCGCTGACCGGGAGCACCGCCACCCCGCTCGATTCCCGGCCGTTATCCGACTCCAAAAGGAACCGGACCACGGTAGGCGGATAATCCTTCTTTTTGGAAAACGAGGCGCAGCCGCCGGCGGCAAGCAATCCCAAGCCGAGAAGAGGCAGAACCAAGAAGCGAAAAACACGCATGATTGCAACTTGCGCGAATCCTCACGCGCGTTGCAAGCCGCGAGACGCCGGCGGCGCGATCAAGCTTGCAGATCGGGCAAGCGGTCGCGGTGGCGGTTCAGGATCGGCGCCAGCCGGATCGCCTCCCAGTAGCGCCTCCAGAACTTGCGCGGACTCGACAAAAGACGCAGCAGCCAGCCGAGGATCAACCGGTCCGCCCAAGGAGGAATGCTGGCCTGCCCGCCGGTCAGAAACGCGATCGCCGCCCCGAGGCAGAGGATGCCGGGCCGACAGGACAGGCCTCCGCGCAGACCCAGACCGAGCCTCTCCTGCACGCCCCCGCCGATCGCCAACATCACCACCCGAGGCCGCCGCGCCTCGATCCGCGCCAACAGCTCCGCGTCGTGGATCGCGCCCGGCTTGTAATGCGGCGCCAGATACGTGTCGGCCTCCGTCGTGGCGAAGCCCTGCGCGCGCAGCCAGGCGAGGTTGCGCGCCGACTCCTCGGCCGAGGGCATCACCCAAAAAATCGCGCCCGGCGCCTTCAGATCCTCTCGCGCCAGCACCGCGCGGATGAGCTTGAGCCCCGAATGCCGAGGCAGCTTCTCCCCGGTGAACAAGCGCCAGAGCAAAACCATGTAACCCGAGTCCGTGATCGCGAGATCGGCCGTGGTCAGCGCCTCGCGATAAGAGGGCGACTTGAGCAGATCCACCGCCAGCCCGGGCGCCGAAGGCGCCACC
>CAMLNJ010000335.1 GCA_946481225.1 uncultured Verrucomicrobiota bacterium
AGGCGGAAGTCGGCGTCGGGGCGGGTGCGGGCGGCGGCGAGGTCCTGCACGTAGGCGAGGGCGTCCTCGTATTCGCGTCGGCGGCGGGCGGTCTCGCGTTGCTCGGCGGGCAGGAGCGCGGCGCGCAGATTGGTCACGAGCAGGGTGGACTCGCGGTAGGGCGCGAGGCGTTTGAGGCCGGCCATGAGCTCGGCGCGGGCGAAGAGGGGCGTGGCCGAGGCAAGCGTGCTGAGCGCGTTCCAGTGGAAGAAGCCATGGTTTGGCTGGCCGGCGAAAAACGTCTCCAGCAGACGGGCGGCGGCGGCGGTGAAGGCGGCGTCGTAGCGGGCGGCGAATTCGGGATGTTCGCGCGTCTGTTCCTGGAGCTCGGCAAGGCTGAATGCGATGGCCTCCTGGATCTGCTTCGCGAGGTAGAGATCGTCGCCGGTGAGGCGGGCGAAGAGGGCGTTGACGAAATGCAGGCGACGCAGCTCGTCGCGGGAAGCGGTCGGCATGTCTTTCAACCGTGAATAAACACGAATGAACGCGAATGGCCGACGGATCGGAGCGGGCGCGGCGCGGGTTGTATCATTTGCGTCGATTCGCGTGCATTCGCGATTCAGTTCCCCGCGCTCTTTTTGCTGAGGTCCTTGATCTCGGAAACGAATTCGGAGACGTCGCGGAATTCCTTATACACGCTGGCGAAGCGGACGTAGGCGACGTGGTCGATCTTGCGGAGCTGCTCCATCACGCCTTCGCCGATGGCGTGGCTGGGAATCTCGGAATCGTGACGGGCCTCGAGGATGTCCATGACGTCGTCCACGAGCATGCTGATGCGCTCGGGGTCGATGGGACGCTTGTGGCACGCGACGCGGATCGAGCGGGCGAGTTTTTCCCGGTCGAAGTCCTCGCGGCGGCCGTCGTGCTTGAGGACCACCACGCCTTCGCGCACGAGCGTCTCGGTGGTGGTGAAGCGGGTGCCGCACTCCAGGCATTCGCGGCGGCGGCGGATGGCGTTGCCCTCGCGGCTGATGCGGGAGTCGATGACCTTGTCCTCGATGGAGGTGCACTTCGGGCAACGCATGGGGGAAGAGCTAGGAGCAGGGAGCTTGGAGCGGGGAACCGGGGCGGCGGGCGCGAGGACGGTCAGGCGGTCTCGGCGCGGTCGAGCTTCAGGAAGTTCTCAAGGATGCGCATGCCGCCTTCGGTGGCGATGCTTTCGGGGTGGAACTGGACGCCCCAGATGGGGAGCTCCTTGTGGCGCAGGCCCATGATTTCGCCCTCCTTGGTCTCGGCGGTGACGTCGAGGCAGGCGGGGAGGGTGGATCGCTCGACGAGGAGGGAGTGGTAGCGCGTGGCGGCGAAGCCCTGCGGCATGTCGCGGAAGACGTCGGTGTTCTTGTGGAGGATGGGCGAGGTCTTGCCGTGCATGAGGCGGTCGGCGCGGACGACGCGGCCGCCGAAGTAGTGGCCGATGGATTGGTGGCCGAGGCAGACGCCGAGGATGGGTTTTTTTCCGGCGAAGGCGCCGATCATGTCGAGCGAGACGCCGGCTTCGGCGGGCGAGCAGGGGCCGGGGGAGATGAGGATGCGGTCGGGGTTTAGCTTCAACGCCTCCGTCGGGGTGATCTCGTCGTTGCGGTAAACGCGCTGCTCCACGCCCAGTTGCCCGAAATATTGGACGAGGTTGAAGGTGAACGAGTCGTAGTTGTCGATGACGAGGAGCACGCGCGGAGGGTGTTTGGCGGTGACAATGAGGCGAGGGCTCGCGCGGGGGCAAGCGCGCGGCTGCCTCCGCGGATCAGCGGAGCGAACCGGCCTGGGCGGCCAGGGTTTTGCGGATGCCGCCGCAGACCAGTTCGCACAGCTCGAAGATCGAAGGGTCGGCCACGGCGTAATAGATCTGGGCGCCCTCGCGGCGGCGGCTGACGAGGCCCGCGGCGGCGAGAGTCTGCAGGTGGCGCGAGACGTTCGTCTGCGTGCCTCCGGTCGCCTCGACCAGCGCGTTCACCGGCCGCTCGCCGTCCATCAGGGCCTGCAGGATGCGCAGGCGCATGGGCTCGCCGAGCACGGCGAAGCGGCGCGCCACCTGTTGGAGCGCGTCGTCGTTCAGGGGTTTTCCGCCTTTGGCCATCCGCGGGAAAAGGAGGCAAGGTTGACAATTGGTCAAGCATATGCTCATATGCTCATAAATAGTATGAAAACCTTCGACTCTTCCTCCCTTCGGATCGTGGTCGTCGGCGGCGTGGCCGCCGGGGCCTCGGCGGCGGCGCGGGCGCGCCGTCTCTCGGAATCGGCGCGGATCACGGTCCTCGAGCGCGGTCCCGACGTGTCTTTCGCGAACTGCGGCCTGCCCTACCACATCGGCGGCGAGATCGCGGATCGCTCGCGTCTCGCGGTGCAGACGCCGGAGAGCCTGGCGAAGCTGCTGAACCTTGACGTGCGGGTGCGCACCGAGGCGTCGCGGATCGACCGCGCCCGCAAGGTCGTCGTGGCGCGCGAGCTCTCTCCGGGCGCGCCGGAGTTCGAGATCCCTTACGACAAGCTCGTGCTTGCGCCGGGCGCCGCGCCGCTGCGGCCGCCGTTGCCGGGAATCGACGATCCGCGCGTGCTGACCCTGCGCAACCTCCAGGACATGGACCGTATCAAGGTCGCCGCCGGGGCCGCGGCGCGCGTGCTGGTGATAGGCGCGGGCTTCGTCGGTCTCGAGATGGCGGAGCAGTTGAAGCGTCTCGGCAAGGCGGTGGCGGTCGTCGAGGCGGCGGACCAGGTGCTGCCCCCGCTCGATCCGGAGATCGCCGCGCCCGTGGCGGAAGCTTTGCGCGGCGAGGGCGTCGAGCTCGTGCTTGGCGACGCCATCGCGGGCTTCGTCGCCGAAGGGGCCGGGTTGGCGGCGGCGCTTAAATCCGGCCGGACGCTGGCGGCGGACTTCGTGGTGCTCGCCATCGGCGTGAAACCCGAGAGCGGGCTGGCCGCGGCCGCGGGCCTGGAGCTCGGCGCGCGCGGGGCGATCAAAGTGGACCCGTTTATGCGCACGAGCGATCCCGACATCTATGCGGCGGGCGACGTGGTGGAGAGTTTCGAGCGTCTGGGCGGCGCGCCGATGAATCTGCTTCTCGGGGGGCCGGCCAACCGGCAGGGGCGGGCCATCGCCGACCATATTTTCCGCCCGACCGAGGCGCGGCCTTATCCGGGGCATCTGGGCACGGCGATCGTGCGGGTTTTCGATGTCGTCGCCGGGCTCACGGGGTGGTCCGAGAAGCGACTCGCGCAGGCGGGGCGGGCCTTCCGCTCGACCGTCGTCACCGACTACCAGCACGCGAGCTACTTCCCCGGCGCGACGCCGCTGACCTTGAAACTGCTCTGGTCGCCCGAGGGCGGGCGGGTGCTCGGCGCGCAGGCGGTCGGCGCGGACGGGGTGGACAAGCGCCTCGACGTGATCGCGACCGCCCTGGCGGGTGGCATGACGATCGACGATCTCGCCGAGCTGGAACTGGCCTACGCGCCACCCTTCGGCAGCGCGCGCGACGTGGTGAACACGGCGGGTTTCGCCGCGCAGAACGCCCGCGACGGATTGGTGCGGCCCGTGAGCGAGCCGCCCGCGGAGCGCGCGGTGCTCGACGTGCGCCCGGTCGCGGTCGCGCAGGTGTCACCCGTGCCGGGCGCGGTGAACATTCCTTTCACGGAGCTGCGCGCGCGGCTCGGCGAGCTGGATCGTGCGCGGCCTTGGGTGACGGTGTGCGCGCTGGGCAAGACGAGTTACTTCGCGGCGCGCGTGCTCGCGCAGGCGGGTTTCGACGTGATGAGCCTGGCCGGCGGCCTGCGGATGCGGCCGGCGGCGGACGCGAAGAGCGGTGCGATCGGAACGGCCGCGGCCGCCGCCGCCGAGCAGGCCAAGCCGGTTCCGACGCTCGCGCCGGCGGCGAGGCCCGTCGTGCACGAGGCCGTCGCGCTTGATTGCACGGGCATGGCGTGCCCGGGGCCGCTGATGCAGGTGAAGGCGCGTTGCGAGACGCTCGCGCCGGGGCAGGAGCTGGCGGTGACGGCGAGCGACCCCGGTTTCGCGCGCGACATCGACGCCTTTGCGCGTTCGACCGGATTTGAGCTGCTCGGGGTGGAGCGGGCGAAGGGCTTGGTGAAGGCAAGGCTGCGTCGCCCCTCTGGCGCGACATCGGCCGCTGCCGCGGGGATGTCTTCGCCGCCGGCGGGCGATGCGAGGCGCAAAGGCGCGACGCTCGTGGTGTTTTCCGGCGAGATGGACAAGGTGATGGCTTCGTTGGTGATGGCGAACGGCGCGGCGGCGATGGGCGGAAAAGTGACGATGTTTTTCACCTTCTGGGGCATCAACGCGCTGCGTCGCGAGCAGCCGGTGGCGGTCGCGGGAAAATCGGTGCTCGACCGGATGTTCGGCCGGATGCTGCCGCGCGGGCTCGGCGCGCTGCCGCTCTCGAA
>CAMLNJ010000336.1 GCA_946481225.1 uncultured Verrucomicrobiota bacterium
GGAGCGTAATAAAGCACAAAGGCGCCGCAATCGAAGCGGCGCCCTTGGGTGCGGACGTGGTTGAAATCAGACGCCCGACGCAAGTGTTGGTCGGCGCGGAAGCGCATGGCGTCGAAGCCGAAGACCGGGAGGGTTCCCGGCTCTTGCCTTTAGACGACGGTGAGGCGCTTGCGGCCCTTGGCGCGACGAGCGGAGAGGACCTTGCGGCCACCCTTGGTGGCATTGCGGGCGCGGAAGCCGATCTTGCGGGCGCGTTTCTTTTTGTGCGGGCGGAAGGTGGGTTGCATGGTGTGTTACGTGTTTAAGAGTTGACTGGGGTGTTCGACCGCGCCGCTGGTGTCAATACGGTTTCGGCTTTGGGCGGAGGGGCTGGCGGCGCCCGCGGGGAGGGGCAGGCGGCGGCTGCGGCCGGAGCGCTCCAAACGAAGATCGGATGTAACGAGAGCGCGGATTTGTGGTAGAGGATGGGCACCATGTCGGCGTCGAATTCGCATCCCACTCTTTTTGCGACCACCCAGTGGACGGTGGTTTGCGCGGCGGCGCGAGGTGGCGATGAGGACGCGGTCGCGGCGCTGGGCGGCTTGTGCGAGTCGTATTGGGCTCCGCTTTATCGGTATGTCCGCCGCCGGGGATGTTCGGCGCCGGACGCCGAGGATCTGGTGCAGGGTTTTTTCGCGCATTTGTTGGAAAAAGACGGGCTGAGGCTGGCCGATCCGGAGCGGGGGCGGTTCCGCTCTTTTCTACTGGGCGCGCTCCAGCATTACATGGCCAACGAGTGGAGGCGGGCGCATCGGCAGAAGCGGGGCGGTTTCGCGTCGCATCTGTCGATCGACTGGCGGAGCGCGGAGACGGGGCTGGGCATCGAGCCGGCGGACGCGAGGAGTCCGGATCTGCTTTTCGACCGCGACTGGGCGGTGGCCCTGCTCGACAAGGTGCTCGACGACATGACGCTAACGGAGCGCGAGTTCGAACGGTGGAAGCCGTTTCTCGGCATCCGAGGCGAGCAGCTTTCCTACGGGGAGATCGCCGAAAGCTTCGGGTTGAGCGAGGGAGCGGCGCGCGTGGCGGTGCATCGGTTGCGCAAGCGCTACCGGCAACGGCTCCGGGAGGAGATCGCGCGCACCTTGGTCGACGGCGGGCAGGTGGAGGAGGAGATGCGCGCGCTCTTTGCCGCGCTGAGCACGTGAAAATCGCGTCGTTTTGCGGTAACGAAATCCCGGTCGCGCGTAAGAGCAGGGCACGATGAACTCCAAATCTCCGTCATCTTGTCCCCAATGTGGAAAATCTTTGGAGCCTGGCGCGGCACACGGGCTTTGCCCGGCCTGTCTGATGGCGCAGGCGCTGGCTTCGGGAACGGCTTTCCCGGTCGAGGGAACCACGCGCACCGGCGACGGTTCTGGAGCCGCGCCTTCGCCGGAGGAGGTGGCGGGCAAGTTTCCCCAGTTCGAGATCCTCGAGTGCCTCGGGCGCGGAGGCATGGGCGTGGTCTACAAGGCCCGGCAGAAGTCGTTGAACCGCCTGGTCGCGATCAAGGTTCTCGCACCCGAGCGCGAGCATGACGCGCGCTTCGCGGAGCGTTTCGCGCGCGAGGCGGAGTTGTTGGCGAAGCTCAGCCATCCGCACATCGTCACGATCCACGACTTCGGGCAGGCGGACGGGCTGTTCTACATCGTGATGGAGTTCGTGGACGGCGTGAATCTTCGCGACCTGTTGCGCGAGGGGAAGATCGAGCCGAGGCAGGCGCTGGCGATCGTGCCTCCGGTCTGCGAGGCGCTGCAATACGCGCACGACCACGGCGTGGTGCATCGCGACATCAAGCCGGAGAACCTGCTGCTCGACCGTGAGGGGCGGGTGAAGATCGCCGACTTTGGCATCGCTTCGCTGGTCGGAGGCGACGGCGCGAGCGGTGCGGGAGAGCGCGCGGGCACTCCGCCCTACATGGCGCCGGAGCAGGGGGGCGTTGCATCGGCCGCCCCGGGAGCGCCGGTGGCCGCCGCGGATCACCGCGCGGACATCTACGCGCTGGGCGTGGTGCTCTACGAGATGCTGACGGGCGAGCGGCCGGGGCGCGAGGTGGTGGCGCCCTCGCGCAAGGTGCAGATCGACGTGCGGCTGGACGAGATCGTGCTGCGGGCGCTGGAGAAGCAGCCCGAGCTGCGCTACGCGAGCGCGACGGAGTTCAAGACGCAGGTGGAGACGGTGGCGGCGGAGGGCGCGGCACCGGCGGCGGCTGCGGCGACCGGGGCGGAAGGCGGTGGCCGGAAGCCGATGGGGCTGGGGAAATGGGCTCTCGGATGCGCTTTCGGTGTGCTGTTCGGCGGGTCGCTGTTGTGGCAATTCATGGGAGCGAGGGAGGTGTTTGCGCTCTGTGGCTTGGCTTTGCTGACGGCGCTTGTGCTGGGTTTGATGAGCTGGAGGGAACGGGCCGGCGGGATTGCGGCGAAGGCTTCCGCTGGTCGGCGCAAATGGGCGCTTGGGCTTGGTATCGGCGGGGGTTTGCTGGCCGGATTGTCCCTTGTCATCGCCGTGCGCGTGGCTGCGGGGGCGAACAAGTTTCCCCGGCATCAGATACCCGAGGGTTACGAGGGCTTCGTGGTTCTGGTTCCCGACCAAGCCGGCTTCCCGACGCTGCCCGAAGACGGCCGGAATCAAATCCTACGTTACCCGGCGGACGGCATCCTCATCACCGCTTCCCCTCAGCGCTTCGGGTTGAATGCCGATCAGATCATCGAGACCTACGACGAGGAGAGCGGCGCCATCGTCAAAAAGACTTCCGCTTGGAGCCGATACGAATCCTGGGGGGCGCGCGCCGTCGACGATGGGCGTGAGTTCGGGTATCTGGTGAAGGCGGTGGGGAGGCCCGAATATTGGCGGACGCGGAACGTCAAAGATTACCGCGCGAAAATCGACGAGGCGGCGCGAAAGCTGATGGCGCAGGGCAGGCGTCCCGAGTCGGCCCCGTCCGCCTCCGCGCTTCCGGCCGGCGACTCGGCGCAAGCCTCTTTCGGCCCGGTGGTGGAGCGCGATTTGCCCTTTGATAAGGAGGGGTATACCGGCTGGCTGGATTTGGATTCGGGGAGATATCCGCAGGAGGAATTGCCCTCCGCGTCCATCAATATCTCCAAGAACGGGATGCTGGCCGCCACCCACTATCTGGTCATCGAGTCCGTCCCACCCGAGCAGTGGGACATGCTGACGGCGGAACAGGTGGTCGGCGCGATCGGCAATACGCCGTTCCCCGGCTACACCGCCGATTTGTCGGGATTCGGAGATGAGCCGTCAAAGGTGTGGCTCTTCAGAACCATCAAAGGCGGCATGGGTCTTCTGCAAATCACCCGTTTCACCGAGGACCAACGGGGCGTTAAGATCCGTTACAAGCTGGTGCGGCAGGAGAAGAAGGCGGCATCCGCCGCAACGGAGAGCGTGGGCGGGACTGGGAGTTTATCGGTGGAGCTCCCGGAGAACGGAACACGGATCGAGCAAGCGATCAAAGCCGCGGGAGGCGGCGAGGGCGTGGCCGTGCGGCCGGAGGCCGTCTCCTTTGGCGGAGTCGAATGGCAGGCGTGGCGGACTTTGTTCGAAGTGCGGGAGGGTTCGGGGGCGGGTTTGGTTTCGCTGCCAAAGGTGCGGCCGGGATACGACTACGGCCATTGGGGTCGCGGGCGAGGGCCGGAGGTCGTCACGAACATCGGCAATCCGGAGTGGCGGGATTATCGCGTGGAGGCAGACCTGCTCGTGCCGGGGGTGGATCCGGCGCTGAATCCGCACGGGCTGGGGTTGGACTTTCACGGGGCGATGATCGCGTTCCACGTCGTCGACAAGAAGGAGAGTTGGAACGAAGCGGGAACGAGCGCCTACATCCTTGGCTTCGAGGGCGAGGGGAACTGGAGCCTCACGGCGCACTACAACAGCTATTGCCGCCAGCCGCAGGGGTGGGGGAACAGCCAGAGCGACGGGGATCGTCGCCTCGCCGGTGGGAGCAATGCGAGGCTCGATCCGGTGGAGGGAAACCGCTTCCGGATCGATGTGCTGGGAACGCGGATACAGGTGTGGATCGACGGGCGTAAGATCGTGGATGTCGTGGACGAGCAGATGGGCGAGCCCATCGGCGGGCGGACGCTCGACCACGGCGGGGTGGCGTTCGTCGGCGGCTTCGACGCGATGATCCGGCTGCGGAGTTTTCGGATCACGAAGCTGTAGCGCGCGGGGGCGGCTTCCTCCCGATGGGATAGGACTCCCGCGTCCAAGCCGCGTGCGCAGGGACGCGCACGCCCACCTTATTGTCCAAAATTCACGCAGTGTTCGGTATTACTTGTCCGAGGCGGGGCGGCCGAGGGCCCAGACGAAGCCGCGCGCGAGGAGGTCGCGGAAGACGGGGTCGAGGAAGGTCTCGTCGGAGTGGCCGAAGGT
>CAMLNJ010000337.1 GCA_946481225.1 uncultured Verrucomicrobiota bacterium
TGGTTTCCGCCGAAGCCGTGGAGCAGGTAGAGAACGGGATACTTGCGGTCGGGGCTGTAGTCTGGCGGCAGATACACGTTGGCCTCGCGGCGTTTGCCGGTGACGGTGGACTCGTAGGAGAACAACTCGACGCGGGGCGCCGGGACGCCCTCGCGCTTGGCGTCGAAACCGGAGGGCGCGTCGGGGAAGGCGCGCACGTCGTCCTCGGCGAGCTGGACAGGACGGCTGAAGTTGGCGCGGGCGCGTTCGGGCGTGGCCTCGTTCGCCTGGTCCTGGGCGAGCGCGACAGGACAGAGGGCGAGACCGACGAGGGGTGCAAGCGCAACGAGGGGACGAAGATGCATAGGGGATGGGATGTTGGGATCGAGAAGAGGGAAGGCAGGAGGGAGTATTCGAAACCCGCGTCTCGCGCCGCCACCCGAGGGGCGGCGGCGCGAGAGGGGCGAACGCGATCAGCGGCTGCGCAGCGCGAGGGTGGCGGGACGCAGACCCGGGGACGTCGCCTCGAGGGTGATTTCGCCGGCCTTGCGGGTGGTCTGCACGATGGCCTGGGCGAGGCCATTGAAGACGGAGCGGCTGTCGCCCTTGTCGGGCTCGTGGCAGGAGGGGTCGCCGTTGCCGACGCCGATGAGGGCGGCGGGGCCGGCGAGCTTGAACGCGATCTTGTTGCCCGCGGTCGGGACCACGCGGCCCGCCACGTCCAAGACCTCGACGGTGACGACCGCGAGATCGGCCTTGTCGGCGACGAGCGAATCGCGGTCCGCGCTCAGGCGGATGACGGCGGGGGCGCCGGTGGTCACGCGAGTCGCCTCCAAGGCCTGGCCCTTGCGGACGCCCTTCGCGACGAGTTTGCCCGGGGAGTATTTGACCTTCCACTCTAGGTGATGGAGCGGCTTCACGGTCTGCTTCCCGAGCGAGACGCCGTTGAGGAAGAGCTCGACCTCGTCGCAGTTGCTGTGGACCCAAACGGCGATCTCCTCCCCTTCCCTGCCCTCCCAGTTCCAATGCGGGAACAGGTGCAGCACGGGTTCGTCGCTCCACCAGGACTTGTAGTAGTAGTAGCTGTCCTTCGGGAAGCCGCAGATGTCCATGAAGCCGTAGTGGCAGTTGACGACGGGCCAGCCGAAGGGACGCGGCTCGCCCTTGTAGTCGAAGCCGGCCCAGACGAAGCCGCCGGCGATCCAGTCGCGCTCGGCGACGGGCGGCCAGGCCTTCTCCACGGTCTGGCCGGCGGGACCGGCGGTGATGCTGTAGCCCGGGACGTAGCCGCGCTTGGGATCGCCGTAGTAGTCCTCCCATCGCTCGGTCGTGTAGATGCCGCGCGTGCAAATCTCGCTGGCGATCTCGGAGGAGATGACCGGAAGGTCGGGGAACTGCTTGTGCACGGCGTCATACACCCAGGGGTTGTAGTTGATTCCGATTACGTCGATCTGGCCGATGATGCCCTGCGGCGTGTCGAAGCCGCCGTTTAGCGCCGCCGTGATGGGACGGGTGGGGTCGAGCTCGAGGACGCGCTGCTTCATCGCGCGCACCATGGCGCCGGCCTCGGGCGTGCCCTGGATCCACTGCTCGTTACAGAGCGACCAGGCGAAGATGCTCGGGTGGTTGCGGTCGCGTTTCACCAAGGCGGTGAGCTCGCGGTGCTCGACGGCGGGAGTGGTCGTCGAGGACTGGTCCACGTAGGCGTCGCCGAGATTGCGGTTTTCGGCCATGACGAGGACGCCCATGCGGTCGCACTCATCGAGCAGAAAGGGCGCGACGGGGTTGTGGGAGAGGCGAACGGAGTTGCAGCCCATCTCCTTCAATCTCTCAAGGCGCCAGGTGAAGAGGCGGTCGGGCATGGCCGCGCCGACTCCGGCGTGGTCCTGATGCATGTTCACGCCCTTGAGTTTGACGTGCTTGCCGTTGAGGAACAGGCCGCGCTCGGCGTCGAAACGGATATGGCGCACGCCGAAGGGGGTCGTAACCTGGTCGACGACCTTTCCGGCAACCGTGATCGTGCTGCGCAGCTTGTAGAGGTAGGGCGTTTCCAGCGACCACAGCGTGGCGCGGGGCAAGGGGATCTGTTGCGTGACCTTGGCGGCGGCGCCGCGCCCGAGGGCCTGGGCGGCGGAGATCTTGGCGACGGCTCCCCCGGTGGCGTCGATCACCTCGTTCAGCACGGTGGCCTCGACGGAAGCATCGCCGAGGTTGGAGAGATCGGTGTTGATCTTGAGGTTCGCATCCGCGCGGACGCCGTCGCCGGAATTGTCGAGCTGCGGCATCACGAAGACGCCGTCGGAGGCGATGTGAACGGGAGCCAGCGTGACCATGCGGGCGTCGCGGTAGATGCCACCGCCCTCATACCACCAGCCTTCGTAGCGCGGATCGAGTTGCACGACCAGCACGTTGCGGCCGCCGAAAACCGCCGCGTCGGTGACATCGAAGCGAGCGCGGGTGTAGCCGCTGTATTGGGTGTAAACCTCGCGTCCGTTCAACCAGTAGCGGCTGTTGTTGAAGACGCCGTCGAACTCGAGCCACAGGCGCTTGCCCTTCGCGCTGGCGGGGATGCTCAGCTCCCGGCGATAGACGGCTGGCTGAACCGGCAGAAAGGCGTGGCACCAAAACCAGTCCGGTCGCCCGCCTTTCTTCACGGTCGGATCCTCGGGGACAAAGGTGCCCTCGACCACATAATCATGCGGCACGTCCACGCGACGCCACGCGCTATCGTCGTAGTCGGGAGAGACGGCCTCGGGCGCCTCGCCGAGATGGAAACGCCAGCCTTCGTTGAGCGACTGCACGACGCGCGGCGAAGCGGCGGACGCGATCGCGTCGCCCGAGCCGGAGTCGACAAACGCTTTCACCGGGCCCCGGCGGGCGGCGGCGAATCCTTGGAGACCGAACAGAAGGTTCATCATCATAAATGCGCAAAGAAGGCGCGAAGCGGTTCTCTTCATAACTGGCGAACGGAGGCGTATTGTTTCAGCCGAAGCGGTCAGCGGGTGTCCTTCGTAAACGCGAAGGAGCGGATGTCGGCGATCTCCGTGCCGTTCGTCTCGGAGGCGAACTTCAGGTAGACGGCGTGACGTCCGCTGATGTTGCGCACGGGGATCGTGAGCTCGCGCCAAGAGCCCTCGCGGGGCTCCTGCTGGTCGATGACGACGGAGCCGAGCTTCTCGCCGTCGGTCTTCGGGTCGCCGAGCCACACCTCGACCTCGCCGGCGGCTTTGGCGTTGCGAAACTGGAGGGTGAAAAGGCTGAACTGGCCCGGCAGGACAGAGTCGCCGAAATCGAAGTATTTGTAGCCCACGACGCAGCCGTTCTTGTTGCCCATCACCGGGTGCGTGCGCTTGTCGAGTTCGGTGACGTAGCTGCCGCCGCGAAACACGCAGGCGATGTCGGCCTGGCTGAACTTGTAGGGGTTGAGGCTGGTCTCGAATCCGAGCGAGGTCTGCTCGACCTGCGGGATGCTGCCGTCGGGATTGATCGTGACCCGCTCCACGCAGGCGCGGCGCGAAAACACGCTGCGGTTGGTCATGCGGTGATAGAAGATATACCACTGGCCGTTGAGCTGGGCGAGGCCGCCGTGGATGTTGCCGCTGTTGGCGTCCACATGGTGGCTCACGATGACACCGCGGTAGGTGAAGGGGCCGTTCGGGGACTCGCTGGTGGCGTAGGCCTTGTTTTCGCCCTGCGCGTAGACGAGATAGTAGGTCCCGTTGATCTTTTGCGGGGCGATGCCCTCCTGGAAATGATACGGCGCCTCCTTCGGAAGGATGTTCGACCGATAGGTGCCGGGCAGAATATCGACCATCGTTTCGGGATTCAGCTGCGCCATGTGCGAGCTGCCGCCGCCCCAGTAGAGGTAGACCTTGCCATCGTCGTCCAGAAGGAGGCCGGGGTCGAAATACTGTCCCCAGCCGCCGAACTCGGGACCGGAACCGGGAGGCCCCTTGATGGTGGAGATGATCTTGAAGGGCCCGGCGGGGCTGTCGCTCACGGCGACGACGCAAGGGGCGCCGACGACCTGGGCGAAGTAGTAATACTTGTCCTTCACCTTGATCAGATCCGGCGCGTAAAACTCGTAGTCGGAGTGCGGGTAGTCCTTCTTGTGCCCGTCCACGTCGCGGGTCGCGAGCATGATGCCGTGGTCGGTCCAGCTGTTCAGATCGTTGAGCGGCGCCGACCAGACCTTGAGGATATGGTCGCAGAAGCGCTCGGAGCCGGCCTTGTCATGCGAACCGTAGAGGTAGAGGCGGTCGCCGAAGACCCGCGGCGAGCCGTCGGGAATGTATTCGTAACTGGGAAGGAAGGGATTCGCCGCGTGAGCGATAGGCGCGACGCCGAGCACGCCAAAGAGGGCGGCCAGGGCCTTGGTCCAACGCGCGGTCGAGCGGGTGTGGTGAAGCGAGTTCATAGGATA
>CAMLNJ010000338.1 GCA_946481225.1 uncultured Verrucomicrobiota bacterium
GAGCTGATGCGCAACCTCTCGACCCGGACCAAGCCAGAAGGCGGCGCCCTGAGCGGCATCGTCGAGAAGTTCATCGCAACGGCCAAGACCGAAGCCAAGGCATCCGGCCAGACCACCGAGGCTGTCGTCGAGGAAGTCGGCTGATTGGCCGCCCGCCCCCCCCTCCTGCGCGCACCGCCCCCCCTGCGGCGCGTCTATTCCGCACCGTTCCGGCCCATCCCGGACCGGTGCTTTTTATTCTTCCGGACCACGGGACCACCCGGGGCTTAACGCCCAAGCCCCTCGCTCAATGCAGCTTGCCAAGGCGTCCTTCCCCCGAGTCAAACTCGCGCAGATGTCGACGCTCTCCCCCGGCCTGCTCAATTCACTACCGGTGATCGCCTACGGCTTCGCCGCCCTCACCCTCCTCCTGATCGTCGTCCTCGCGGTGGCGGTCTTGCGCGACGCCCGCCACCGGGAACTCACCAACAAAGGTCTCTTCCTCGTCGGCCCCTGGGCCTGGGCGCTAATCATCGTGGCCACCGGCGGCTTCACCGGCGCGCTTGCGTATTGGCTTATCCACTACTCCTCGCTCCGCTACCAATCCCGCGCCTCAGGCGAATAAACCCACCGCACCCCCATGCTCGACCGCACCCAATACTTCGTCCGCGAACACGTGGAGTTCCTGAAACTCTCCGGAAAATACGACATCCTCGACCCGCAGACCAAAGCGAAGATCGGCGAGGCCGCCGAGGAGATCAACGGCTTCGTCAAAGCCCTGCGCCTGCTGATCGACAAGAAGCTCATGCCGACGAAATTCGCCGTCTACGAGACGCCCGATTCGCAGACGCGGCGCCTCCTCTTCACGATCAAGCGCGGCGTCGCCTTCTTCCGCCCCAAGGTCCACGTCTTCGACGCAAACGGCGCCCCCCTCGGGTATTTTCAAGCCAAGCTCTTCACCATCGGCGGCGCCTTCCGCGTCTTCACCGCCGACGGCGCGGAGATCGCCCTCGTGAAAGGCGACTGGAAAGGCTGGAACTTCAAGTTCCTCAGCGGCGACACCGAGCTCGGCGTCGTCACCAAGCAGTGGGCCGGCCTCGGCAAGGAGCTCTTCACCACCGCCGACAACTACATGATCTCCATCCATGGAGCGAAGGATCCGACCATGAGCACCCTCCTCCTCGCCGCCGGCCTCGCCGTCGACACCGTCTTCAAGGAGAAGAACTGACGCCGGTCTCCCTTGCCCGCGGCGTCGCCGCCGCCCAGCGTGCGCGCATCATGTCCCAGGCGCTGCCCGCCTTCGCCACCCAGGTCGTCGATACCCTTTACGCCACGCTCGATCCCGTGCCCCGCTCGGCGCCCGGCCTCGTTGTCGCCTGCGCCGGCCGCGAACGCTGCCTGCCGGGCTACCGGGTGGAGCGGGAGGGTTACGTCTGCTTCGTGATGGAGTTCGTCGCCGAAGGCGCCGGCACCCTGCTCCTCGCCGGAAGCCGGCATCGCCTCCAGCCGGGCAACCTCTTCTGCTACGGGCCCGGCGTGCCCCACCGGATCGAAAGCGATCCCCGCCGGCCGCTGGTAAAGTATTTCGTCGATTTCTTCGGCCTGGAGGCGCCCTCCGCCTGTCGCGAGGCCGGACTCGCCGCGCCCGCCTTCCTCCGCCTCGCCGAGACCGAGCCCGTGCGCCAGCTCTTCGAGGAGCTCTTGCGCGAGGCCCAAAAACCCCACGACCTCCGGCATCCGCTCGCCGTCGCCTACCTGCGACTCCTGCTGCTCAAGGCGCGCGAGCCCGCCCTCTCCGCCTCCCCCGCCTCCGGCCGCGCCCTCGCCACGCTTCAACGCGCGCTCCGCCTCGTCGAAACCCGCCACGCCGCCCTCCACTCGCTCGCCGATCTCGCCGCCGCAGCCCGCGTCGACCCCGCCCACCTCTGCCGGCTCTACGCCCGCTTCCGCCGCGACACCCCCGGGCGCCACCTTCTCCGCCGCAAGCTCGACACCGCCGCGCGCCTGCTTTCCACCCAGCCGATTCTCGTCAAGGAGGCCGCGGCCGCCGCGGGCTTCCCCGACCCCCTTCATTTCTCGCGGGTGTTCCACCGGGCCTTCGGTTGCAGCCCCAGCGCCTTCCAATCCAGCCATCGCGCCAGCCTGCCGCGCTCGCGCAAATAATATCCATGTCCGCGCCAAGCGCGGCCATTCCTGCCGCGCGCAAGCCCGGCTAGCATGTGCGATCAACCCCCGCCATGCTTCGCACCGGCATCCTTAACCCCGCCCTCCTTTCGCTCATCGCCCGAGTCCGGCACACCAACACCCTCGTCATCGCCGACCGGGGATTTCCGTTCTGGCCGCAAATCGAGACCATCGACCTTTCGCTCGTCGACGACGTCCCCACCGTCGCCCAAGTCGTCGCCGCCTTGCGCCCCGGCTACGTGATCGGCCGGGTCTACGCCGCCTCGGAGCTCAAGGACGCCAATTCGCCCGAGAAACTCGCCCGCCATCTCGCCGCGCTCGAGGGTCTCCCGATCACCTTTGAGCCGCACGTCGATTTCAAGAAACGCGTGCCGCAGGCCATCGGCCTGATCCGCACCGGAGACACCACCCAATACGGCAATCTCATCCTCGAGTCCGCCTGACCTGTCCCGCGCCCCGCGCGCCCGCTCCGATTTCCCCTTCTCCCATGAATTATCGCGTTCTTGGCGCCACCGGCGTCAAAGTCTCCGCCCTCGCCTACGGCGGCTCCTCCCTTGGCTCGGAGTTCCGTCCGATCGACGAGGCCGAGGGCATCCGCTCCGTCCACGTCGCGCTCGACCACGGTATCAACTTGATCGACACCGCCCCTTACTACGGACGCACCACCGCCGAGACCGTCCTCGGGAAGGCCCTCAAGGGCGTGCGCCGCGACCGCTACGTTCTCGCCACCAAGGTGGCCCGCTACGGCAAAACCGCCGACGAGTTCGATTTTTCCGCCGACCGCGTGAAACGCGGCGTCGACGAGAGTCTCGCCCGCCTCGGCGTCGACCACGTCGACTTCATCCAGGTTCACGACATGGAGTTCGGCTCGATCGACCAGATCGTTTCGGAGACCATTCCCGCCCTCCGCGAAATCCAGAAGGCCGGCAAAGCCCGCTTCGTCGGCATCACCTGCCTTCCGGTGAAACTCTTCCGTCAGGTCATGGATCGCGTCGCCGTCGACCAGATCCAGAATTACTGCCACTACTGTCTGAACGACACCGCCCTCGCCGACATCCTCCCCTACCTGAAGGAGAAAAACGTCGGTATCTTCAACTCCGCCCCGCTCGCGATGCGCCTCCTCAGCAACGAGGGCCCGCCCGACTGGCACCCCGCTCCCGCGCTTCTGAAGCAAAAATGCGCCGAGGCCGCCGCCCTCTGCCGCTCCCGCGGCACCGACCTCGGCCGCCTCGCCCTCCGCTTCGCGATGGATAATCCCGACATCCACACCCACATCGTCGGCACCGCCAGCTCCAAGCGAGTCCTCGAAAACATCGCCGACGCCGAGGCGCCGCTTGATCGGGAACTCCTCGGCGAGGTCCTCGCGATCCTCGCGCCCGCCCACAACCTCACCTGGGCCTCCGGCCGCCCCGAGAACAACTGAGCCCGCGTCCACCGGAATGAAAACCCTGCTCATCGACGCCCCCGGGCGGTTCACCTACGGCGAGAAACCGCTCCCCGTTCCCGCGCCCGGCGAAGTCCTTCTCCGGATTCGCCGCCTCGGCTTCTGCGGCTCCGACCTCTCCACCTTCCGCGGCGGAAACCCGCTTGTATCCTATCCCCGGATACCCGGCCACGAGATCGCCGCCGAGATCGTCGCCGTCACCCCCGGCGTCCCCTCCGAATACGCCGTCGGCCAGACCGTAACCCTTCTGCCCTACACCACCTGCGGGAAATGCAGCTCCTGCCGGCAGAAGCGCTTTAACGCCTGCCGCTACAACCAGACCCTCGGGGTCCAGCAGGATGGCGCCTTCACCGAGCACATCGTCGCCCCCTGGGAAAAACTCGTTCCCGCCCCCGGCCTCGGCCTCCGCGAACTCGCCCTCGTCGAGCCGCTCGCCGTCGGCTTCCACGCCGTCTCCCGCGGTCGCGTCGCCGCCGCCGACACCGTCCTGGTCTTCGGCTGCGGCATGATCGGCCTTGGCGCCATCGCCGCCGCCGGCCTCCACCGCGGCGCGACCGTCATCGCGGTAGACATCGAGGACGCAAAGCTCGCCGTCGCGAAGAAGGCCGGGGCATCGCACGTGATCAACTCCCGCTCGGAAAACCTTCACGAACGACTTCACGCGCTCACCGGCGGCCACGGCCCCGACGTCGCGATCGAGGCGGTCGGAAACCCCGCCACCTTCACCGCCGCCGTCGACGAGGTCTGCTTCGCCGGACGCGTCGTCTACATCGGCTACGCCAAGGCGCCCGT
>CAMLNJ010000339.1 GCA_946481225.1 uncultured Verrucomicrobiota bacterium
CCCCGCGAGAAAATCTCATCGCGAACCTCATATGCACGATCGCCGTGCCCGCGCTGATTCTCTCCAAACTGAGCAAACCGGAACGGCTCGGCCCCGAACTCGCGCTGATCGTCGCCCTCGCATTCCCCCTCGGCTACGGAATTTGGGATTTCGTCCGGCGGAAGAAATTCAACTTCATCGCCGGCATCGGCTTCGTGAGCACGCTGCTCACGGGCGGCTTTGGCTTGGCGAAGGTCGACGGCATCTGGTTCGCCGTCAAAGAGGCTTCGGTGCCGCTGGTGATCGGCCTCATGGTCGCGCTCTCCATGAAATCGCGCCGGCCGTTGATCCGCGAGTTTGTCTACAACGACCAGGTGATCGACGTGCCAAAGGTCGACGCCGCGTTGGCCGAGCGCGGCGCGAAGGGCGAGTTCGAGCGCCTGCTGGCAAACGCGAGCTGGATCGTGATCGCTTCTTTTCTCGGCAGCGCGGTCGTGAACTTCGTGCTGGCGCGCTGGATCCTCACCGCGCCCTCGGGCACGGATGCGTTCAACGAACAGCTCGGCACCCTCCAGATCTGGAACTACGTCGCAATCTCGGTGCCGCAGATGGGCGCCCTGATGTTCGCCGTGCTCCGGCTTTTCGCAGGCATCAAGCGCCTCACGGGCTTGGAAATGGAGGCGATCCTGCACGCGCACGCCGCCTCGACCGAGGACCGGCCGAAAGGCTGAGTGATACCAATCCCCCTTCCTTTTTAACTTTGGCGTAGGCCGGCATGGTGTAGGCCCGACCGCGGTCGGGCCTACATTACAAAGTCTAAAACCAAAGGCCTTTTTGTATGACTGGGCGCCCGCGCACCCTGCGGTTTCCCGAACGCAAAGCGGAAACCGGATGGAACCACGATGGAAGCACCTCCGCCGAGGAGCGGGCGGCCCCGTTGCAGCATCGGCCTCGGTTGTCAGAAGCCGCGTCTAGCGGGCTTCCGGCCAGGCCAGGATCGATCCGTCGCGAATCACGCGGGTGAACGCTCCGCCGCCTGCGCGTTGCCAAGTGATGGTCAGATCCCACACGTCGGGAACGTGCGGCGGCTGCTCGAAAAGCTCGGGCGAAACGGTTACGGGCAACCGTCCGCTCGCGAGGTGGCCCATAACCGCGCGCGTCACGTTGATGCGTTTCGAGGTCAGGCCGTAACGCGCGTCGATCACGTAGAGGTCGTTGCGCGGACACGCGACCTGATCGACGAAAGTTCCGCCGCCGTTCATCTGCGTCGTCAGCTCGCGATGCGGAAGCATGGAGTCGAAGCGCACGCGCGAGAAGGCGTGGTTGTCCACGCGCGCCCATTTGGCGCCGCTTCCATCGAGTTCGCTCAACAACAACCAATAGCTGGTCTCGACCTTCGCGATCCGCGGGCCCACCGCGACGAGGGAATCCGGAGGCACCACGGCTTCGCCGCCGGGAATCGTGAGCTTGGTTCGGACATACCATACGTCGGGCAGCGTGGTAGGTATGGTTCCGCTGTTGAAGGCGCCGCGCAGAAAGCTCAGGTTGTCGGGATTGAGAAAGCGTGGAGGCAGGCGCAGGAGCACGCCGTCAACCGCGCGGCGCACCACGCCGTCCTCGCCGATCCGGGCGATCAGCGTGCCTTCGAGCGTGCGCCCGTCGCTGGCCGTCCACACACGGGGATCCATCCAGGAGATTTTTGGCTCGGAGGCTTTCGGCGCGGGCGACGCCGAAGCCTTGTCCTTGCAGCCCATCAGGGCGCCTGCGGAAAAGGCCGCCAGAGCCACCACCAAGGGTAAATTTCTTATGAGCACACGGCATGGGTATATTCACGAACCGCGCTGACAAATCGAATTTCGACGCCGAGCCGTCCTCGATTGCGCTTCGTCGTGGCAATCGCATGGTTTCGGCATGTCTTTTCCGTCCCTCTTTCGTCTCGGCGCGGCGATCACGATGGCGCTTGGCCTAGTCGCATGCAGCACCTTCGAGCGACGCGCGAAGGAAAAGGCATCGGCCTTCGGGGCGCTCGACGCGACCACGCAAGCACGCCTTCAAGCACGGCAGATCGAGGTGGGCGACTCCATGGACATGGTCTATATCGCGCTCGGCGCCCCCGACGAAAAGCGCGAACAACTCACCGCCGGCTCCCGCACCACGACCTGGGTCTACAGCGCCTATTGGCAGGAATATCAAGGCACCCGCCTTGTCGGCTACCGCCGGCAGGTGGCCTACGACGCCGCGACCAAGAGCTACCGTGTCTTTCACGAGCCCGATTACCAACCGGTCTACGCACCTCGCGTAGAAGACCGGGTAAGGATCACGTTCCAAGACGGACGAGTCACCGTGATCGAACAGGCGCAATCGGGCGATCAGCCATATCCCGCGACCGGCACCTGAGGCGCATCGCCCAGATTGTGCGCGAGGCCAGCCGGCTTTAGGGCCTATTCTCCTGAGCAAAGACCCTAGGGGGATAGTGGGGTAAAATCCTAGTAAAGCCCTGATGTTTTACCGTCGCATTGCAAAGGCGTAAGGCCCAGCTTTGCGGAGTGCCTTTGACGCCGGAACCAAATGCCGCGCCTCGCCTGATTCTCGGAATCGGCGCTCCAACGAGCGGATGCAAGGCCTTGGAAGATTTTCTTTCCGCCGTTCCTGCGCAAACAGGATGGGCTTGCGTCATCGTCTCATGCTCCGCCGCTGCGGATCCTGCGGAGCGATTGGAGGATCGACTGTCCGGTCGCACCAACGTGCCCGTCCGCATCGTTTCCGACGGCCTGCGCCTGTGCGCCGACGTCGTCTATGTGGTTCCCCCCGGTAAACACCTTACCATCCGGGAGGGCCTTCTGGAAGTGCGTCAGGCCGACGCCGTGCCTGACGAAAAGCCGGTGGACCGTTTTTTGCGATCGCTCGCCGCCACCGCCGGCCAGCGCGCCGCCGCGATCATCCTTTCGGATGCCGGCGGAGACGGTATCGAAGGGGCGCGCGCTATCGGCGCGGCCGGAGGCATCGTCTTGGCGCAGGACCCTGCGGGTGCTGTCTGCGCCGAACATCCCCAGGCGGTTATCCGAACCGGATGCGTCCGCGCCGTTCTCTCTCCATCCGCCATGCCCGACGCACTGCTCGCCGCCCAGCGTGAGATGAATCCCGACCCCCTTCGCGGCGAAGCCGGTCCGCCCGGTGATTCCGTCCACGCCTTCCACGCCCCGGTTCTCGAGCTCCTGCGGGCCCACCACGGCCTCGACTTCGCCCTTTACCGTCCTGGCACGGTCGACCGGCGTATCCGCCGACGCATGGCGCTGATGGAGTGCAAGGACTCCGCCGCCTACGCGGCCCGCCTACGCGCCGATCCCGCGGAACTCGAGAACCTTCGCCACGACCTGCTTATCGGCGTCACGGAGTTTTTCCGCGAACCCGAGTCCTTCGCCTGGCTGGGGGAGCATGTGCTGCCCGAAATTTTCCGCAGCCACGGACGCGAGGAGTTTCGCGCCTGGTGCGCCGGCTGCGCCACCGGGGAGGAGGCCTACTCCGTCGCCATTCTTCTCGACGAGGTCGCCCGCGCCACCGGCTTTTCCGGCCGCGTCTCCGTGTTCGCGACCGATGTGCATCCGCAGGCCCTCGATTTCGCCTCGGCCGGGCGCTACGAGGAAGGCAAGCTCGCCTCGATCAGCCGCGAACGCCTTGACCGCTATTTCCAAACCGTGCGCGAAAACCAGCGCCGCGTCGTCCCCGGGCTTCGCACCTCGGTCGTGTTCGCCCCGCACGACCTTCTCGTCGATCCGCCCTTCACCCGCATCGACCTCGTTGTCTGCCGCAATCTCCTTATCTACCTCGAGCCCGAGGCGCAGGAACGGGTGGTGAATCGCTTCCATCACGCGCTCCGTCCCGGCGGCATCCTCTTCCTGGGCGCCAGCGAAAGCGTGGGCCGGCACATCGAGGAATTCGACCTCCTCGACGCCCGCCACAAGCTCTACCGCAAAAACAGCGATCACCGCCTGCCTTTCGCGCCCCGGCGCCTTTCCGGAGCGCCCGTCGCCAACCCATCTCTCGGCGGCACGTCCCCCGGCGGCGTTCCCGCGCTTACCACCTCCGTCGGGCGACATATCCTCCGGGCCTACGACCATCTGCTGCACCGCCACGCCCCGCCAGGCTTCCTGGTCGATTCCTCCGGACAGCTGCTCCATTGCTTCGGCGACGCGGGCCGCCTGCTGCTCCCCCCCGAGGGGAGGACGGAGAACAATCTCCTCGCGCGCACGGCCGGGGACCTCCGGCTTGCGCTCTCCACTCTCGTGCCCCGCGCCCTCCGCGCCGTGGCCCCGGTGCATGCCCGCGGTGTTCGCGTCGTCCGGCCGGGCTCCGATCCCGAGCTTATCGACCTTGTCGCGGAGGCCGTTCCGGATTCCGGACATGGCCCCGCCCTGAT
>CAMLNJ010000340.1 GCA_946481225.1 uncultured Verrucomicrobiota bacterium
CCGAAGGTGTCGCCGTGGTAGGCGCCGGCCAGGCCGATAACCCCGGTTTTTTCGGGCCGGCCGCTCAACTGCCAGTACTGAAAGGACTGCTTGAGCGCCACCTCGACCGCGCCGGAACCGTTGTCGGTGTAGAAAACCTTCTCCAGTCCCGCGGGCGCCTCCGCCGCCAGCTCCGCCGCCAGCTCCGCCGCCGGCCCGTGCGCGAGCCCGAGGAGCGTGGTGTGGGCCACCGCATCGAGCTGGGCGCGCAGGGCCGCGTCGAGGTCCGGGTCGCGATGCCCGTGGACGTTGGTCCAGATCGAGGCGTTGCCGTCGAGGTATTCGCGCCCCTCGGCGTCGATCAACCAGCCGCCTCGGCCCCCGGCGATCACCAAGGGCGGCAGCGCGAGGTATTCGCGCATTTGCGCAAAGGGATGCCAGACATGCCTGCGATCCTGCGCGACAGGATCGGCGCAGAGGCCTTCGCCGGCGGCAAGTGGCCCCTTTGTTAGCATGCCTATTTTTTATACTTAACCATGATCCGCTTTAAAAGCCCCTTCTCGCGAAGGGGCTTTTAAAGCGAACGGCGGGATGACGCGGCTCAGGCGTCGCCGTCTTCGCCGATAGCCTCGACCGGGCAGCCCTCAAGGGCCTCACGGCAAAGCGCGATCTCCTCCTCGGTGGTCGGCTGCTTATGAACGAAGGAGTAGCCGCCCTCGTCGTGGCGCGTGAAAAAATCGGGAGCGGTCTCGCGGCAAAGGTCGCAGTCGATGCACTGTTGGTCGACGTAGAACTTGCCCGCGACGTTCTGATCCCACTTGTCGGATTTGTTGGCCATAATTCGTGCGGAGCAAAGGCCCGTGTTTTTCTCTGTCAAGAGACTCCTCGGAACAGCGTATTTTCGCCAAGAATCGCAGCAGACCGGTATAAAGGGCTCCGGTTCCATGCCGATCGCACCTTTCCCGAGGTGGAATCGGTCGGCGCCCTTGAGTTCGTTTTCCGGATGTTTACTGTCATGGCAATGTTGTCAGACCGCTCTTATATGCGCCCCGCAGCGAGCCAACGCACGCCGAGCTTTCTGGCATGGTTTGCGGGAACCTTGATCGGCGTGTTCGTGCTGGACCTGGTGTTTGAGCGATGGTTCGGCAGCGACGCCCTTTTCCGCCACGGCGCGCTTTCGTCGCACGGCCTGCGCGACGGGGAAGTCTGGTCCCTGCTCACCTACGCCCTGCTGCACGGCAACTTGACCCATCTGGTGGTAAACATTCTCGGGCTTTTCTTCGTCGGACGCGCGTTGCAGGACACGCTCGGCGCGCGGCGCCTCGGATGGCTCACGGCGGCCGGAGCCTTGGGGGGCGCGGCGGCCTGGCTCGCGGCGCATTTTTCCCGAGGCGACAGCGTCGTAGGCGCCTCCGCGGTGGTGATGGCCTACCTGACCGTCTTCGCCTGCATAAACCCTTGGCGGCGCATGACGGTCCTCCTGTTTTTCATCCTGCCGCTCACGATCCAGCCGGTGTGGTTGATGGTGTTTTTGGGCGGAATCGATCTGCTCGGGTTTGTAACTCAAGAGCTGCCCGGCTCCGGCTCCCTGCACGGCTTCGCCCACTCCGCCCACCTCGGCGGGATGGCGGCCGGCTGGCTCTTTCATCGGCTCGTCATCGCCCGTCCCCGCGCCTCGTCCGGCCCGGTGATCGAGGCGCCCGCCTGGCTGCGCAAACGCTCCGTCCGCCCCGCCCCGGTCTATACGCTCGATCTCGACCTGCCGCCTCCCTCCGGCGCAGGAAACGACGCGCCCCGCCCTTCCGCCGCCGCTCCCGGGACTTATGCCTCGCGCGAAGCGCTGAGAGCGGAGGTCGACCGCATCCTCGACAAGATCAGCCTCCAAGGCGTCGGCGCCTTGACCGATGCCGAAAAGCGCGTTCTCGACGAGGCTCGCCAACAGCTCAGCCACCGTTGAGCGTCAAACCCGGTCCGCGCCTCTCATGCGTGGTTCCGCCGCCTCGCGCAACTTTTCCCCCCGACGCTTTTCCCACCGTTTCATGCGATTCCGCCGCCTTCTTCCCGCGCTTCTGCTCGCGCCCCTTTTCCTTCTTGCCGAACCCACCCCCGCAGGCACTTCCGCGACGGCATCGCTCCCCGCCGCGGCCCCTTCGGCCCGCGAACTCAAACCGACCGAGCCGCTTCGCCAGGAGCTGAAGGCCCTGATCCGCCTCCTCGAGGAGGTCCACTTCAACCGGGACAAAGTCAGCCCCGCCTCCTACTCGGAGCTCATCCCCAACACGTTCAAGACCCTCGACGGGCCAAAGCTCTTCTTCCTCGCCTCCGACCTCGCGGAGTTCCAGGAGCGCAACCGGCCCGAGTCCCTCTACTGGAACCTCGCCACCGTCGGCCGCCTCGACGCCGCCTTCGCGATCTACGCCCGCTACGAGCAGCGCGTTCGCGAGCGCATCGGCTGGATTCAGAAGCGCCTGGAGGGAGATTTCGACTTCGCCGCCGCCGATGCCTACGAACTCGACCGACGCGAACTTCCCTGGCCCGCCGATCTGGCCGCGGCCGACGAGCTGTGGGAAAAACGTATCAAATTCGAGCTACTGCAGGAGCTGCTGAATCCCAAGGTAAAAAGCGCCGCCCCCAAACCGGAGCCTGACGCTCCGCCCGCGCCCGAAGCCAAGCCCGCCCCCGCTCCCGCCCCCTCCTCGCCCGAGCAGGCCCTCGCCGACGCGAAGGAAACCGTGCGCAAGCGCTACGAACGCGTCCTGCGCAGCCTCGAGGACTTCGACGCCAACGACATCACCGAGGTCTTCCTCACCTCGATCGCCAACCTCTACGATCCCCACTCCAACTACTTCTCCCCCGACACCTACGAGGACTTCGGCATCAACATGCGCCTCCAGCTCTTCGGCATCGGGGCTCTCCTCGGCCTGGAAGACGACGTCTGCGAGCTGAAAGAAATCATTCCTGGCGGCCCCGCCGACCTCTCGCGCGAACTCAAGCCCAACGACAAGATCCTCGCCGTCGCCCAAGGAGATAGCGAATTCGTCGAGATCATCGGCATGAAACTCCGGCGCATCGTGCAGATGATCCGCGGCGAAAAAGGCACCAAGGTCCGCCTGCTCGTGCAACCCGCCGACGCCGCCGACGCCGCCGTGCGCCGCGAGATCACGCTCGTGCGCGACCTCATCAACCTCGACTCCGCCCGCGCCCACGGCGCCGTGTTCCACGTCCCCGGCGCAAACGGCCAGACGCGCCCCTACGGCGTCATCACCCTTCCGACCTTCTACGGTCGCGAACGCGAAAACGCGAAGGACCAGAACTCCGCCTCCGCCGACATCGCCGAACTCATTAAGCTCCTCAAGGCCGAGAATATCGAAGGCCTCGTGCTCGACCTGCGCCGCAACGGCGGCGGTCTCCTCTCCGAGGCAGTCTCCCTCGCCGGCCTCTTCATCCCCAACGGCCCGGTCGTGCAGATCAAAAACTACGCCGGCGAGGTGAAGATCGACGAGGACTCAAACCCCGCCGTCGCCTACTCCGGTCCCCTCGTCGTCCTGACCGACCGCTTCAGCGCCTCCGCCTCCGAAATCGTCGCCGGCGCGCTGCAAAACTACGGCCGCGCCATCGTCGTCGGCGACTCCTCCACCCACGGCAAGGGCACCGTCCAGACCGTGATCGAGATGGATCGCGTCATTCCCGCCCGCAACCGTCAGGGCGCGACCACCGGCGCGACCAAGGTCACCGTCCAAAAATTCTACCTCCCCAACGGCGCCTCCACCCAGCTCAAGGGCGTCGTGCCCGACATCGTCATTCCCTCGATCGACGAGTTTCTGCCCATCGGCGAACAAGACCTCCCCCGCGCCCTGGCTTGGGACGATATCTCCACGAGCTTCTTCGACTCCACGCCCATCCCGCCCAAGGATTTCGTCACGCTCCGCGAGCGTTCCGCCGAACGCATGGAAAAACTCCCCGAGTTCGCGCTCCTGAAAAAATCCATCGCGCGCTTCAAGGACCGTCAGGCCGAGAAGAGCATTTCGCTCAACCTCGAGACCCGTCGCGCCCTCAAAGCCGCCGACAAGGCCTTCGCCGACGAGGCCAAGGCCGCGCGCAAGGCTCTTGAGTCCACCGAGGCCTACGCCTTCAAGGAACTCTTCGTCGCGCCGCCCCCTCCCCCGCGGATCAAGGCGGACAAAAAGCCGGGCGAGGACAGCTCCGACGACGCCGACGGCGGACTCGACGCCGATGAGGACGACGAGGATCCCACCGCGCGCTACCGCAAGATGGACGTCTATCTCCGCGAGAGCCTGCGCATTCTCCAGGACGTGACCTCCCTCCAGCCCGCCGTCGCCGTTGCATCGACGAAGTAAGCCTAGATCCGGCGATAGCCGCGACTCATCTCGCACAACCTGCTGATCATCTGCTG
>CAMLNJ010000341.1 GCA_946481225.1 uncultured Verrucomicrobiota bacterium
GCGCCCGCCGCCAACCCCGCCGCCGCCCGCCTCGCCCCCCTCGCCACCCGCGCCCTCGGACATTTGCCTTCGCTCCTGCCACCCGCCGATCTCGCCTGGGCCGCGCGCCAGTCCCTCGTCGAGTGCACCCACCTCTCCCTCGCCCTCCTGCGCGCGCCCGCCGTTCTGTGGGAAGATCTCGCGCCCGCCGCGCGAATCGCCGTCCGCGATGTCCTGCTCGGCTCCCGCGCGCAGACTCCCCCCCGCAACAACTGGCTGCTGTTCCCCGCCGTCGTCGAAACCGCCCTCGCGAAAATCGGCGCCGAGAGCGATATCGCGCCCGTCGACGACGCGATGACCCAATACGAGGAGTGGTATGCGGGCGACGGCCACTACGGCGACGGTCCGCGTTACCACGCCAATTACTACAACAGCCTGGTCATCCACCCGATGCTGGTCGCCGTGCTCCAGCACCACCCACAGGCCGAGGCAAAATGGGGCCGCCTCCGCGAGAAGATCATCACCCGCGCCCGGCGCTACGCCACCTTGCAGGAACGGGCGATCCTCCCCGACGGAAGCTATCCTCCCGCCGGACGCTCGCTCTGCTATCGCTGCGGCGCCTTTCACCACCTCGCCGACTCCGCCTTTCGCCGCGACCTCCCCGCGTCCATCCCTCCCGCCCGCGCCCGCGCCGCGCTCGACGCCGTCATCCGCCGCACGCTCGGCGCCCCCGGCACCTTCGACTCCAACGACTGGCTGCGCATCGGCCTCTGCGGCCACCAGCCCAGCCTCGCCGAAAACTATATCAGCACCGGCAGCCTCTACCTCTGCACCGCCGCCTTCCTCCCGCTCGGCCTCCCGCCCGAGGACCCCTTCTGGGCCGACGCCGACCAGCCCTCGATCACTTCGCTGATTTTCTCGGGCCACGACGTTCCGGTCGACCACACCCTCCGGGACTGACCGGACCAGCAGCCGCCACGCGGATGTTATCGTAACAATTCCATCCGCTTGGCGCCCCGTCCGCACCGGTTAGTTTTTCCAGCCATGTCCCCATGCCATCCCCGCCGGGCCGGACTCCTTGTCCTGCTTGCGCTCGCCCACCTCGTCGTTCCCCGCCTCCACGCCCAGCGCGCCACCTACGATTTCAATCCCGGCTGGCGTCTCGCCGAAGGCGAGAATCCCGGCGCCGAAGCCGGCGGCTTCGACGACGCCGCCTGGAAATCCGTCACCCTCCCCCGCGCGTGGAACGAAGATTCCGCCTTCCGCGTCGCCATCGACAAGCACCCCACCGGCATCGCCTGGTATCGCAAGAGCTTCGTCCTTCCCCCCGGCTCCGAGGGCAAAAAAGTCATCCTCGAGTTCGAGGGCGTTCGCCAAGGCGCGGAGTTCTTCCTCAACGGCCAACCCATCGGCCTCCACGAGGACGGCATCACCGCCGTCGGCTTCGACATCACCGCCGCCGCCCAACCCGCCCCCGCCGTCAACGTCCTCGCCGTCCGCACCGACAACGCTTGGGACTACCGCGAGCGCGCCCACAAGCAGCGCTACCAATGGAACGACAAAAACTTTAACGCCAACTACGGCGGCATCCCAAAAAACGTCCGCCTTCACGTCGTCGACCGCCTCCACCAGACGCTCCCGCTCTGGAACGGCCTCGGCACCGTCGGAGTCTACGTTTACGCCAAGGACTTCGATCTCCCCGCCGGCGCCGCCGCCATCCACGCCGAGTCCGAGGTGCGCAACGACCATTCCGCCCCGCGCAGCTTCGGCTACGAGGTCGAGATCGCCGACCTCGACGGCAAGGTGCTCTCCACCTTCCGCGCCGAAAAACCCGCGACCCTCGCCGCCGGCGCCACCGCCACCGTTTCCGCCTCCGCCCGCGTCTCCGGCCTTCAATGGTGGACCTGGGGCCGGGGCCACCTCTACGACGTCACCACCCGCCTGTTCGTCGACGGCAAGCCAGTCGACTCCGTCCGCACCCGCACCGGCTTCCGCCAGACGAAATTCGCCAACGGCATGGTCGAGCTCAACGGCCGCGTCCTCCAGATGAAGGGCTACGCCCAGCGCACCTCCAACGAATGGCCCGCCCTCGGCATGTCCGTCCCCCCGTGGATCAGCGACCTCTCCAACGGCCTCATGGTCGAGAGCGGCGGCAACCTCGTCCGCTGGATGCACATCTCCCCCTGGCGCCAGGACGTCGAATCCTGCGACCGCGTCGGCCTCATCCAGGCCGCCCCCTCCGGGGACTCCGAAAAAGACGTCGAGGGCCGCCGCTGGGAACAGCGCGTCGAGGTCACCCGCGCCGCCACCGTCTACTACCGCAACAACCCCTCCATCCTCTTCTGGGAAAGCGGCAACAACGACATCTCCGAGGGGCACATGGCCGAGATGAAGGCCGTCCGCGATCGTTACGATCCCCACGGCGGCCGCGCCGCCGGCTCGCGCGACATGCTCGACAGCACGGTCGCCGAATACGGCGGCGAGATGCTCTACGTCAACAAGAGCGCCGGCAAACCCCTCTGGGCGATGGAATACTCCCGCGACGAGGGCCTCCGCAAATACTGGGACGAGTTCTCCCCGCCGTATCACAAAAACGGAGACGGCCCGCTCTACCGCGACGCCCCCGCCCCCGCCTACAACCACAACCAGGACTCCCACGCCGTCGAGAACGTCCGCCGCTGGCATGACTTCTGGCGCGAGCGTCCGGGCACCGGCGCCCGCGTCAGCGGCGGCGGCGTGAACATCATCTTCTCCGACTCCAACACCCACTACCGCGGCGCCGAGAACTACCGTCGCTCCGGCGAGGTCGACGCCATGCGCATCCCCAAGGACGGCTTCTACGCCCACCAGGTCATGTGGGACGGCTGGGTCGACGTGGAGCGCCCTCGCGCCCACCTCATCGGCCATTGGAACTACACCCCCGAGGTGACCAAACCCATGCACGTCGTCTCCAGCGCCGACATCGTCGAGCTCCGCCTCAACGGCCGCACCCTCGGCCGCAACGACAAGCCCGAGTATCGCTTCCTCTTCACCTTCCCCGGCGTGAAATGGGAATCCGGCGTCCTCGAGGCCATCGGCTACGACAAGTCCGGCAAGGAACTCTGCCGCGACCGCCGCGAAAGCACCGGCCCCGCCGCCGCGCTTCGCCTGAGCACCCGCATCGCCCCCGACGGCCTCGGCTTCAAGGCCGACGGCGCCGACCTCGCCCTCCTCGAGTTCGAGGTCGTCGACGCCCAAGGCCGACGCGTTCCCACCGCGCTCGACACGGTCGAGTTCACCGTCGAAGGCCCCGCCGAGTGGCGCGGCGGCATCGCGCAAGGCCCGGACAACCACATCCTCTCCAAGCGCCTCCCCGTCGAATGCGGCGTCAACCGCGCCTTCGTCCGCTCGACCACGACTCCCGGCAAGATCACCGTCCGCGCCGTCGCCGAAGGCCTGAAACCCGCCGAGCTCGTTCTCGAAACCGTCGCCGTGCCCGCCGCGGTCTCTGCGGGCGTGTATCCGCGTCTCCCCGACGCCGGCGTAAAGCCGTCCTTCCTCCGCGAGACGCCGCCCGCGACGCCGAGCTACCGCGTCACCCGCACCCCCGTCGCCATCGCCTCTGCCAAGGCCGGCGGCAACGCCGGGCAGATCGCGCTCGCCTACGACGACAACGAGGAATCCGCCTGGAGCAGCGGCGACGCCGAAGGCGCGGCCTGGGCCGAGTTCACCCTCGCCCGTCCCGCCGAGCTCACCGAGTTCTCCGCCCGTCTCCCCGGCTGGCGTTCCCGCACCTATCCGATCCTCGTCACCATCGACGGCAAGGAGGCCTTCCGCGGCACCACCCCCGTCAGCCTCGGATACGTCACGCTTCCCCTCCGCCCGGTGAAGGACGGTCGCGTCGTCCGCATCCAGCTCATCGGCAAGGGCGAGGTCGACACCACCTTCGGCACCATCACCGAGGTCGCCAACGCCAACAACGCCTCCGACCGCGCCCCCGTCGCCAAGGGCTCGCTCGGTTTCGTCGAGATCGAATTCTACGAGGCCGCCCCCGACTCCTCCGCGACACCCTAAGAACGTCCGTCCCGCCGCCCTTGGCGTCCTGGAACCCGGCGCCGTCACGTTCAGCTACTGCCGCCCCCGCCCCCACGCCGGGCGCCGGCGGCACGCCGCCACCTCCGACCCCAATGTTCGTAATACGAACATTGGGTCGAACCGCCCGCCGACATTGCGCCCCGTCTGCGCGGCCCGCCCCGGATCCCCGTCTCCTTTGCGTTCTTAGGTTTGTTCTTCGCGTCTTTGCGTTAAGGGTGTGTCTGGTAAATAGACCGGACCAGCGTAAGCGAGAAAAGGTGCTCGGCCAAGGCGACCGAGGCGGAGGCGGGCCAGCGGCCCGTGCCGCCGAGGGCAACGCCGGCCCAGCGCCT
>CAMLNJ010000342.1 GCA_946481225.1 uncultured Verrucomicrobiota bacterium
GGCGCGGCGTTTGCCGATCCGGCGGAGATAACGGGGGCGGTGGCGGAGCTCCATCCGGAGGGCGGCGCGGATGCGTTTGCGGCGGCGACGCTGCGTTTCGCGGGCGGGATGGTGGCGCAGGTGGCGTGCGCGGTCGGGCTGGGGATCGACAACACGGCGCGCATCTTTGGCGACGAAGGTTGGATCGAGGTGCCGCATCCGTGGATCATCACGAAGCCGGGCGGCGGGCAGACGCTGCGCGTGCATCGGCGGGGGGCGGCGCGAGCCGAGGAGTTCACGCTGGCGGCGTCGAACGTCTACGCGCTCGAGGCGGAGGCGTTCGCGGCGGCTTGTCGCGCGGGGGCGACTGCGGTGCCGGCGATGTCGCCGGAGGACACTTTGGGCAATCTCGCGACGCTGGATCGCTGGAGGGCGGCGGTGGGGCTGCGTTATGCGGCGGACGGGGCGGCGGCGTAAGGCCGAACGGGGGAGGCCGAGCAGGAGCTCGACGTTCCCGGGGGGAGGAGGCGCGGATCAGGGCGCGGATTTTTTGCCCGCGGCGGCGGCGAGGAGGGCGGCGACGACCGGCCGCGAGTGGTCGAGATCGCGGAAGTCGCCGCGCCAGGCGATGCGCACGGGAACGTCGCGGCCGCTGGAGGCGTCTCGGATCACGACGGTGTCGACGGCGAGGCGGAGGTGTTTGATCCGGACGCGCGGTCCGTCGCCGATCTTGCCGTCGCGTTCGTAGGGCAGGCCGGCGGAGGCGCCGAGGGCGAGGAGGGGCCATCGGCCTTTGGCGTCGGGAACGAGGCGGAGCTCGGCGGCGTGGAGGGCGAGCGAGTCGACGAGGATCGATTCCTTGTCGCCGTCCGCGCCGAGCGCGGCCTGCCAGTCGCCGGAGACGATTTCGGAGGCGCCGCCGCGGGCGAGGACGGGGGATTTCGGATCGGCGGAGGCGCGCAGGGTCCAGCCGGTGACGGTGGCGCGGCCGGCGAAGGGGTCGCCCATCAGGCCTTGGACGCGCAGCTCGGAGCCGGTGACGGCGGAGAAGCGCGACTGGGCGAGGGCCGGCAGCGCGAGCATCCAGGCGAGGACGGCGAGCGCGGCGCAGCAGACCAGCGCGCCCGCGGCCCAGGCGAGGACGCCTCCGCGGGCGCGGCGACGCGGGTCGAGGAGACGGGGACGGGCGGGGCGGAGCTTCACGTCACTCCGCCTGGCCGGAGAAGTTCTCCGTGATCAGCACGAGCGAGGCGACGTGCGCCTTGAAGGCGAGATCGCCGGCGTAGGGCAGGATGGCGTTGTCGCCGCGGGCGAGGACGTTTTTGCCCGGTCCGTGCAATTCGCCCGTCACGACGGAAAGGATACGCGGCTGTTCGCCGGCCTCGAAGCGGAGCGTCTCGCCCGGGTCGAGGACGACGCGGCGGATGCGGAATTCGTCGCAATCGGCGATGACGCCGGAGGTGGGCGCGGCGCGCACGGGGGCGGGCTCGAAGTCGTCCCACTTGATGGATGCGAGCGACTCCTTGACGTGGAGCTGGCGGGGTTTGCCGTCGAGGCCGACGCGGCCCCAGTCGTAGACGCGGTAGGTGGTGTCGGAGTTTTGCTGGATCTCGAGGATGAGGTTGCCGGCGTCGATGGCGTGGATCTGGCCGCTGCGGACGAGGATGCTGTCGCCTTCGGCGACGGGGAAGCGGTGGACGAGGGGCTCGAGGGAGTTGTCCTTGAGCGCCTGCTCGAACTGCTCGCGGGTGACGCCTTTTTTGAGGCCGACGAGGAGTCCGGCGCCGGGCTGGGTGTCGGCGATATACCAGGTCTCGGTCTTGGGCTCGCCCTTGAGCGAAGGCGCGATGGCGGCGGGCGGGTGGACCTGGAGGCTGAGGCGTTCGCGGCAGTCGAGCCACTTAACGAGGATCGGGAAGGGCTTTGTCTTGTCCCAGCCGGGGCCCATGAGATCCAAGGGGGAAGCCTCGATGAGTTGGCGCAGAGACTTGCCGGCGTGCCGGCCGTTTTTGACAAGCGACTGGGCTTCGGGGCGATCCACGATTTCCCATGCTTCGCCGATGGTTTTTTTGCCCGGAAGGGAGCGGGCGAGGGCGGATTCGAGGGCGCGGCCGCCCCATACGCGTTCTTGGTAGAGAGGTTCGAAGCAAAGGATCTCGTGCATGCGAAGAGGAGAGGACGCTAGGGAGGGTTCGGCTTTTGTTAAAAGCGAGGCGGGCGTGATTGCCTTTGACCGTTGGGTAATGGTTAGAAATGTAAAAACGGGCCCAAGACCGCCCGCCAAGCCACATGCCGAAAGCCGCGAGTTCAAACTCAAACCAAGGGCCGTCCTTCCAGCCTCCCCGCCACCGTCCGCGTTGGGTGACGGCTAGCATTTGCGCTCTCTTGGCGGTTCTGATCACGGTGGCGTTCGCCGACTACAAGCCGGACCAAGTGCCGCGTTTTGTGACGACCAATCCCACGGATTCGAACGCAGTCGGTCTATTTGGCGCTTATACGACGTTTTGGAGCTATTGGTGGTTTGGCGTAAGCTCCCTGCTTATTCCGGCCTTTCTCTACTGGATGGCGTATCTGGCGCTGCGCAACGTGCGTCAACTCGCGACGACGCGGTGGATAGCGATGATTTTCTGCCTCATGAGCGGGGCCGCCTTGGCCGCGATGATCGGCGGATTCACAGGCAACTGGTTTCCGAACGACCTCGGCGGCCAGCTTGGGAGGTGGATATACAACGACTTGCTCTCGGAGCTGATGGGCGGCTTCGGCTCCGCCGTGGTGCTGGGGCTCGTCTACGTGCTGAGCATCGTTTTCATCTGCACGAGCGACATCGGCGCGGAGTTTGATCGCGCCTTTAATATCTTTCAGGATTGGCGCGCGCATCGGAAGGAGCTGAAGACGGAGGAAATGCGTATGCGCGCCGAGCTGCGCGCGGCGGAAGAGAAGCGGAAAACGGAGGCGGCCAAGCCCCTGGTCGTCGCGCCCGCCCCGCCGGCCGCGAAAAAACTGGAGATTACGCGAGATCCCAACCGTCCGCCTTCGCGTTCGCCTTTCGCGAAGCCCACGGATTCGGCGGCGGAGTCGCAGAAGGCTTCCGTCCCTCCTGTCGTGACCAGCGACAAACCGTCCGCGTCGCTGAGTCAGTCGGTGGCCCCTTCGAGCACGCCTTCGCGCACGCCCTTCGGCGAGCCCAAGATCGTCCGCGGCGGCGCCAACGCCGCACCGGTCTCGGCCAAATCGGATCTCGCGGCCGGCGCTCCGCCGCCCGCGGCCGGCGGCCCGATCGCGATCGTGAAGCCGGAAGAGACCAAGAAGGCCAAGGCCGCCTCGGTCGTGCCCGCCTCGGAGCCCGATTACCAGTATCCGCCGCTCACGCTGCTCAAGGAGCAGGTGAAGCCTTCCTCCGAGGACTCTGACCAGGAGCACCTGCGCAACATGGAGGACCTCGTGCGCATCCTCGGTGAATTCGGCGTCACCGTGACCCCGGGCGAGATTCACGTCGGCCCGGTCATCACCTGTTACGAAGTCGTCCCCGCGGCAGGCGTGCGTGTCGAGAAAATCGCCGGCCTCGACAAGAACATCGCCCTCGGCATGCGCGCGCAGTCGGTGCGCATCCTCGCGCCGATCCCGGGCAAGGCCGCGGTCGGCGTTGAGATCCCCAATCGCCACCCGACTCCCGTCGGCATGCGCGAGATTTTGGAAAGCGAGGACTGGGTGGGCGCGAAGGCCGAGATTCCGATCGCGCTCGGCAAGGACGTCTCCGGCAAGCCGCTCATCTCCGACCTCGCCAAGATGCCCCACCTCCTGATCGCCGGCGCGACCGGCTCGGGCAAGTCGGTCTGCATCAACTCCATCATCGCCTCGATCGTCTATCGCAAGAGCCCGAAGGATCTGCGCCTGATGATGGTCGATCCGAAGGTGGTCGAGCTGAAGGTGTTCAACACCCTTCCGCACATGCTCATCCCGGTGGTCACCGAGCCGAAGAAGGTGCCCTCCGCGCTCAAGTGGCTGCTCGGCGAGATGGAGCAGCGCTACCAGATTTTCGCCAAGGTCGGCGTGCGCAACATCGCCGGCTACAACTCGCGCAAAAAACCCGCCCCCGGGGCCGCGCCCTCGTCCGCCGCGGCCGAGCCGCAGGAACAGCCCGGCCTGGACGGCATCGAGCCCGCCGCCTCCGCCGAGGAGATCGCCGCGTTGCCGGCGCGTCTGCCCTACATCGTGGCGATCATCGACGAGCTCGCCGACCTGATGATGGTCGCGCCGGCCGAGATCGAGACCTCCATCGCCCGCCTCGCCCAGCTCGCGCGCGCGGCCGGCATCCATCTCATCATCGCCACGCAGCGCCCCTCGGTGAACGTCATCACCGGCGTCATCAAGGCCAACCTCCCGTCGCGCATCGCCT
>CAMLNJ010000343.1 GCA_946481225.1 uncultured Verrucomicrobiota bacterium
GCTCGTAGCGGCGGGCGAGACGGGCCTGGGCGGCGGCGAGGCGCTCGTGCTCGCGCGGCGTGAGGCTGTCGAGGCCGGAGCGGCTGATCTTGTCGAGGAGGGCGTCGACCTCGGCCATGTCGTTGCCGGCGGACGCGCGAGAACCGGTTGCCGAGGCGGAGGCGGACGAGGTTGCGGAGGTGGCCGTGTGCGGCGATCCGGCGCGGGCGCCCGCGGCGACGGGGCGGCGGAGCGTCTCCTGAGGGCGGGTGCGGCGCAGTTTCGGCAGGGCGAACGAGAAGGTTCCTTGCGCGTGGCGGACAAAGGCGTAGGCGCAGGCGGTGGTTCCCCAAAGGGCGGCGAGGGCGCCCCAGTGATGGCCGGCCAGCGCCATCAAGGTGTAGACGGTGACGAGGATGACGGCGGCCCAGCTGGCGAGAATGTTGAAAAAGAGGGTGGCCCCGGGATAGAAGGTGGCGAAGGCCACGAAGATGGCGAGGGAGCCGGTCTGGCCCGCGAGCGACATCGGGCGCCAGAAGCCGAGGACGGACAGAAGGACCGGCGGGATGAGATAGATGAGGGTGTAGAGGCGGAGGAAGGAGCGCCGGCCGAGGAAGCGTTCGACGTCGCGGCCGAACAGGAGGAGGAGAACGATATCGATGGCGATCGAGATGCTCGGCGTGTTGACGAATCCGTAGGTGAGGAGGCGCCAGGCCTGGCCGGAATGGACGGCGGTGCAGTCGAGGACGAGCCTGTCGAGGAAGGCGTGCATGCCGAACGCCTGGAGAATCGCGGTGACGAGGATCGAGCCGGCGAGGACGCCGACGATGACGTGGACCGCGTAGAGCGGACGGCCCTGGACCCAGGTCAGGGGCTGATGGTCATCATCGGAAACTTCGTAGGAGCGATTCATCCGGGCTCGGCGATGGCTGCGGAGGTAAGTGACACGCAAGCGCGGCTCGGAGACAAAAGATTTTTCGCTCCATGCGCAATTCGGCGGTGGCTCCGTGGCGGGGGGCGGAGAAGCTCCGGGCGGGGCGTGGAGGGGGCGCCCGGGGCCGGCGGGATGCGGACGCAGGAGGCGTGCTTTTTTGGGCCGAGCGGAAAGGGGGGCGGGGGAGTCAGCCGAGGAAGCCGAGGCGTTCGTGGCGGGCGCCGAGGATGGCGTCGGCGGGGGTTTCGAGCCAGCGGTCGAGGACGGTGGCGTAGACGGAGCGGAAGTCGGTGGAGAAGGCGAGGTCGGCGTTTTTCTCCAGTTCCAGGCTCGGGGCGGCGCCGTGGAGGGCGCCGTGGATGCGGCGGCCCATGATGAAGAGGGGCGCGGCGGTGCCGTGGTCGGTGCCGGCGGATTGGTTTTCGTTGGGACGGCGGCCGAATTCGGAAAAGGTCATGGTGAGGACCTGGTCGTCGAGGCCGCGGGCGACGAGGTCCTTCTGGAAGGCGGCGAGGCCCTCGGAGAGCTGGCGGAGGAGGTTGGCGTGGGCGTTGAGCTGGTTGGCGTGGGTGTCGAAGCCGCCGAGGCTGACGAAGTAGACGCGGGTGGAGAGGCCTGCGGCGACGAGGCCCGCGATGTTGCGGAGGGACTGGGCGAAGTTGCCGCCGGGGTAGGCGGCCTCGGGTTTGTTGGCGTCGATGATGGCCTGTATCCGTTTCTCGGCGACGAGCGAGTCCATCAGGGTGGCGCGGAGGAAGGCGTGGTTGGCGGTCTCGCCGTGGTCGTGGCCGGCCTGGGCGGAGAGACCGGCGCCGGGGCGGGAGGCGAGGCGTTCGAGGAGGGCGACCTCGTCGCGGCCGGAGCGGCCGGAGCGGGCGCCGAGGGTGAGGCCGTAGGTGTTGTGGGGAGCGGCGCCGCCGAAGGATTGGGGGACCTCGGCGTTGATATGGATGGCGTCGGGCTCCTTGTCGGCGGCGAAGGCGGGCAGGTCGGGGCCGGAGCAGGCGTTGTCGAGGAATCGGCCGATCCAGCCGGAGGAGAGCGACTCCTCGGAGGCGGAGGCGGTTTCCCAGATCTCGGTGGAGCGGAAGTGGGAGCGGTTGGGGTTGGGGTAGCCGACGTTCTGGACGATGCCGAGGCGGCCGTCCTGGACGAGGGCGTGGAAGGCGGCGAGCGAGGGGTGGAGGCCGAGGCGCTCGTCGAGGCGGAGGACGTCCTTCTGCTTGAGGGCGAGGGTGGGGCGCAGGGAGTGGTAGGCGGGGTCGGAGTAGGGGACGACGGTGTTGAGGCCGTCGTTGCCGCCGGCGAGCTGGACGAGGACGAGGATGCGTCGGTCTTTTTCGGGGCGGGGGGCGGCGAGGGTGCTCTGGACGAGGAACTGCGGGGCGAAGCGGCTGAAGGCGAGGAGTCCCACGCCCTTGGAGCCGAGGCGGAGAAATTCGCGGCGGGTGGAGGGGAGGAGAGGGCTCATGGAGGGGGCGACCTGAAACTTGGAACCTGAAGGGGAAGGCGAGACGGCGTATCAGCAGAGTTGATACTCGGGGGACTGGAGGACGGTGATGGCGGCGCGGCGGGCGCGGTCCTCGAAGGCGGCGGCGTCGGGCGCGGCGGAGAGGTAGTCGACGAGGGCGGCGCGGTAGGCGTCGTCGACGCGGCCGGGCAGGAAATAGTCGCAGAGGCGGTCGGCGATGCCGCGGGCGCCGAGCGTGACGAAGGCCTGGATGCGTTCGTCGTCGACGGTGAAGCGGCGGCGGCCGGCGTCGCGCGCGGCCTCGATCTCGAGTTTTTCGTCGGCGTTGAGGCGGTCCTGGTCGAAGGGCGAGCAGAGCGTCTGCGCGAGCTGGCGGCGGGCGGCGAGGGTGGAGGAGTTGATCCAGAGGCGGCCGCCGACCCAGCCGCGGACGTTGGGCGGCTGGAACATCTGCTGCCCCATCTGGCGGAGGGGCTGGAGGGTGGCGCGCTCGAGCGGGATGACGTCGAGGCCAAGGTCCTGGACGAGGCCGAGGTAGTAGTGGAGGGGGCTCTTGATGAAGGAGGCGCGATACTCGGGATGATAGAAGACGGCCGAGCCGAAGAAGCGGAGGCAGAGTTCGCGAAGATTGAAGCCGGAGTCGCGCCAGGCGTCGCCGAGCGGGGCGAAGTAGTCCTGCGGCGGGGGCTGGTCGGTGAGGTAGAAGCGGGCCATCTCGCGCGGGAGGAAGGAGGAGGCGGCGGGTTGCGCGTAGGCGAGGTCGATGACCTCGTCGCCGCTGAAGGGGGCGCTTTTGCCGAAGATCTTTTTCTCGCCCGTGTCGTGGTCGCGGGTGGCGAGGCGAAAGCCGTCCTGGAGGTTGAAGCGATAGCCGGTGAAGGCGCGGGCGGCCTGCTTGATGTCGTCCTCGGTGTAGTTGCCCTCGCCGAGGGTGAATAGCTCGAAGAGTTCGCGCGCGAAATTTTCGTTGGGGGCGCGCCGGGAGCTGCGGTTGAGGTCCAGATAGTCGATCATCGCGGGCGAGCGCGAGACGGCTTTGGCAATGGCGGGCGCGGGGCCTGCGCCGCCGGAGCGCAGGATGTCGAGGTGGCGGTAGATGAACTCGGCGCGGCGGACCTTCTCGAAGCTGACGACGTAGACGTCCGAGAGAAAAAGGAGCCACTTTTCGTAGGCCGATCGGGCGGGGTCGGCGGCGGCCTGAAGCCATTTGAATGCGAGTTCGGCGCTGGCGACGCGGTTGAGCTCTCGTTCCTCGCGGTCGAGGCCTTGCCGGTCCTCGGGCGTGGGCGCGGCGCGTTTCAGCGGCGGCAGTTCGGCGATGCGTTCATTTGCGCGGGAGAGGAACACCGGCCGGTCGAGCGCCGGAGGGGCCGCGGGGAAAAGGCGTTCGAGGGTCGCGGGAAGGCCGTCGTCGACGGCGCGCGCGACTTCGTCGGGGCGGGCGGCCCAGCCGGCGCGACGAAGCAAATGGCGGGCGAGATCGGCGTTCCAGGCGGAGGCGGGGAGCGGCTTCCAAGCCTCGTGAGGGGCAATCGACGGGACGGACATGGGGCGGGCTTGGATTAAGACCAGACGCGGTGGGAAGCGCGAGGTTTCTCGCCCGGGGGCGCCTCCCTATCTGGACCAACAACCGAGGAGGTCCGAATCAAACGCCGAGCGAGGTCCGGTAATGGCGGGGAACGCGTTTCGTGACCGAGCAAAGGGTTTCCCACGGAATCGTTTCCGCGAGACGGCTGAACTCGGTGAGCAGAATTTCTGCGCCGGCCTGGCGCCCGACGATCACGGCCTCGTCGCCGGGAGCGGCTTCGGGCAAGTCGGTCACGTCGATGATCGTTTGGTCCATCGTGACGCGCCCGATGATCGGGCAACGGCATCCGCGAACGAGGACCTCTCCGCGGTTGCTCACCGTCCGCGGGATGCCGTCGCCGTAGCCGGCGGTGAGGATTGCGACGCGCGAGTCGCGCTTCAGCACATGCGTGCGTCCGTAGC
>CAMLNJ010000344.1 GCA_946481225.1 uncultured Verrucomicrobiota bacterium
AACGCCATCGGCAGCGCCGCCGCCGGCCTCATCGGCTTCGCCACGTTGTTGATCGCGCATCACCTATCGTTCGGAGGGGACACGCTCGAAATGATGCGCGCCGTACTCGACTCCAACTTCTGGTTGGCGACGCATGTCGTGATCATCACGATCGGCTACGCCGCCACCTTTCTCGCCGGCGCCCTCGCCCTCATCTATGTGTTTCGCGGCGTCTTCACCCGGTCGCTCGACCGCGCGACAGCCGACACGCTCAACCGCATGGTTTACGGCATCGTCTGTTTCGCCACGCTCTTCAGCTTCGTCGGCACCGTCCTCGGCGGCATCTGGGCCGATCAATCGTGGGGACGCTTCTGGGGCTGGGACCCCAAGGAAAATGGCGCGCTCATCATCGTGCTCTGGAACGCCCTCATCCTGCACGCTCGCTGGGGTGGACTCATCAAACAGCGCGGCCTCATGTCGCTCGCGATTTTCGGCAACATCGTCACCGCGTGGAGCTGGTTCGGCGTGAACATGCTCGGCGTCGGCCTGCACAGCTACGGCTTCATGGACGCCGCCTTCTGGTGGCTCGTGCTCTTCGCCTCCAGCCAGCTCTTCGCCATGGCGATCACCGGCCTGCCCTTGGAAAAATGGCGGAGCTTCCGCCCCGAGGCTTGATAGCCGCGCGCCCCAAAACACCTCCCATGGAGGCGCGGCGCCCTCGCCGCGCGTGACCGGCGCCAGCCGAAAGAACGTCGGCGCCCGCCCTCCCCCTCCCTTTTGCCATCAAGCAACATTCACGCGTCGCGAAAGAAATCCGCGTGCGGCCCGCGTCTTGCTAAATAACCTTCGGCTTCCGCTAACCCACTTCACCTGCATGGCCATCCACGTCGCTCTTCATCATCGCACTAGCTATAAGTACGACCGCCTGGTCACGCTCGGCGCGCAAATCGTCCGCCTCCGTCCGGCGCCACATTGCCGCACGCCCATCCTGAGCTACTCGCTGAAAGTCGAGCCCACCGGCCACTTCATCAACTGGCAGCAAGATCCCCAGGGCAACTACCTCGCCCGCCTCGTTTTCCCCGAGCAGGTCCGCCACTTCTCCGTCGAGGTTTCCCTCGTGGCCGAGATGGCCGTCTACAACCCCTTCGACTTCTTCCTCGAACCCGGCGCCGAAGAATTTCCCTTCAAGTACGATCCTGCGCTCGCCACCGAACTCGCCCCCTACCTGCGCAAAGACGAAGCCACCCCGAAGTTCGAAGCGCTTTTCAAGTCCCTCGATTTCAAGAAACAGCGCACCATCGATTTCCTCGTCGCCATCAACCAGCGCCTTCAGAGCGACATCAAGTACCTCATCCGCCTCGAACCCGGCGTCCAGACGCCCGAGGAAACGCTCACCAATCTCTCCGGCTCCTGCCGCGACTCCGCCTGGCTCCTCGTTCAACTCCTCCGCCACGCCGGTCTCGCCGCCCGTTTCGTATCCGGATACCTGATCCAGCTCCGCGCCGACCAGAAATCTCTCGACGGCCCCTCCGGCGCCGAAAAGGACTTCACCGACCTTCACGCCTGGACTGAGGTTTTCCTCCCCGGCGCCGGCTGGATCGGCCTCGATCCCACCTCCGGCCTCCTCGCCGGTGAAGGCCACATCCCGCTCGCGTGTTCTCCCGAGCCGTCCTCCGCCGCGCCCATCAGCGGTGGCGTCGACGAATGCGAAACCGAGTTCGGCTTCGAGATGTCCGTCGACCGCGTCTACGAGTCTCCCCGCGTCACGCTTCCCTACTCCGACGAACAATGGGCCGACATCGATGCCCTCGGCGAAAAAATCGATAAGGTTCTCCGCGAACGCGACGTCCGCCTTACCATGGGCGGCGAGCCCACCTTCATCTCCATCGACGACATGGACGGCCCCGAGTGGAACACCGCCGCCATGGGCCCGCACAAGCGCCGCCTCGCCGAACAACTCATCAAACGCCTCTGGCAGCACTACGGCAAAGGCGGCTTCATCCATTACGGCCAGGGCAAATGGTATCCCGGCGAACAGCTTCCTCGCTGGGCCTTCAGCGCCATCTGGCGCCGCGACGGACAGCCTCTCTGGCAGAATCCCGACCTCCTCGCCGACATCGCCAAGCCTCTCGGCCGCAACCCGACCGACGCCGGCAGCTTCGCCCGCCAGCTCGCGAAAAACCTCCGCGTCGACGAGCGGTGGTTGCTCCCCGGATACGAAGACAGCTTCTACTATCTCTGGAAGGAACGCCGCCTCCCGACCAACGTCGATCCGCTCAAGAGCAACCTCAAAGACCCGCTCGAACGCGAACGCCTCGCGCGCGTCTTCGAGCAAGGCCTCGAGCAGGTCGTCGGCTACGCCCTCCCGCTCGAACGCGGCTGGGTCAAAGGCAACCCCGGCTGGGTCTCCGGCCCGTGGTTCCTCCGCCCCGAGACGATGTATTTGATTCCCGGCGACTCCGCCATGGGCTTCCGCCTCCCGCTCGACTCGCAGCCGTGGATCGCGCCGACCGACGTCCGTTACCTCACGCCGCCTGACCCGCTTCTCGATCTTCCTCCACTCCCCGACCGCGAAGCGCTTGCCCGCCAGTATTCCATCCCTGGCCAGCCCGCCGATCCGACCGCGCTCTCGAAATGGCTGCGCGAAGTCGGCGAAGGTCACCTGCGCCCCCGCCCGCAATCTCTCCCGCCCACCGACCGCACGCCCGCCTCGCAGGAATCCGCCGCCTGGATCACCCGCACCGCCCTCTGCGTGCAACCGCGCGAAGGCCACCTCTTCGTCTTCATGCCGCCGGTCGAGACGACCGAGGATTACCTCGATCTCCTCACCGCCATCGAAGCCACCGCCGCGCAGCTCTCGATGCCGGTCGTCATCGAAGGTTACCTGCCGCCACACGATCCGCGCCTGAACAACATCAAGGTCACGCCCGATCCCGGCGTCATCGAGGTGAACATTCACCCGTCCGCCTCGTGGAGCGAACTCACCGAGAAGACCCAATTCCTCTACGACAACGCCCGCGAGTGCCGCCTCGGCACCGACAAGTTCATGATCGACGGCCGCCACACCGGCACCGGCGGCGGCAACCACATCATCATCGGCGGCGAGCGCCCATCTGACTCACCGATCCTGCGCCGGCCGCACCTGCTCAAGAGCCTGCTCGCCTACTGGCACCAGCACCCGTCGCTCTCGTATTTGTTTTCCGGACTCTTCATCGGACCGACCTCGCAAGCGCCACGCGTCGACGAAGCCCGCAACGACATCCTTTACGAACTCGAGATCGCCTTCCGCGAACTCGACCGCCAGCAGCAGCGCGGCCACACGCCGCCGTGGCTTGTCGATCGCATCTTCCGCAACCTGCTCACCGACGCCTCGGGCAACACCCACCGCGCCGAGTTTTGCATCGATAAACTCTACTCGCCCGACAGCGCCACAGGCCGCCTCGGCCTCCTCGAACTCCGCGCCTTCGAAATGCCGCCCCATGCGCGCATGTCGCTCGCGCAACAACTCCTGCTCCGCGCCTTCGTGAGCCGCTTCTGGGACAATCCCTACGAGCCCACCCGCCTCGCCCGCTGGGGCACCGACCTTCACGACCGCTTCGTGCTGCCGCATTATTGCCAGCAGGACTTCTCCGACGTCGTCGCCGATCTCAACAGCTGGGGCCTGCCCTTCGACGAGAGCTGGTTCGCGCCGCACTTCGAGTTCCGCTTCCCGCTCAATGGCCGTATCCAACATCGTGGTATGGAGCTGGAACTCCGTCACGCCCTCGAGCCCTGGCACGTCCTCGGCGAAGAAGGCGCCGCTGGCGGCACTGTGCGCTTCGTCGATTCCTCCGTGGAACGCGTCCAGGTCAAGGTCACCGGTTTCACCGCCGAGCGCTACACGATCGCGTGCAACGGTGCGCGCGTCCCGCTCCAGCCCACGGGCGTCAACGGCGAGTTCGTCGCCGGCGTCCGCTACCGCGCGTGGCAGCCGCCGTCGTGCCTGCACCCCACGATCTTCGCCGACTCGCCGCTGGTGTTCGACATTGTGGATACGTGGAACCACCTCGCCGTCGGCGGCTGCACCTACCATGTCGCGCATCCCGGCGGCCGCAATTACACGACCTTCCCGGTCAACGCCTATGAAGCCGAAAGCCGCCGGCTCGCGCGCTTCTTCCCCTACGGCCACACGCCCGGCCAGCCGCTCCCGGTCGAGCCGCGCGAAGTCACCATGGAACACCCGCACACCCTCGACCTCCGCGATCCGGTAAAACTTCGCCGCTAAGCCCGTCCTCACGCGCCGCCCGCCTGCGCCTCCTCAATCGATAATCTAAAATCGAAAATCCCGCCACCATGCCCTCCACCGTCACCATCCTCGCCGCCGGCCTCGGCGCGAGCCACGGCTAC
>CAMLNJ010000345.1 GCA_946481225.1 uncultured Verrucomicrobiota bacterium
CGGCCGCCAGCGCGGCGCAGGCCTCGGCGGCGGCAACGACGAGCGCGAACAGACGCTTAACTCGCTGCTGGTTGAGATGGACGGCTTCGATACCTCCGAGGGCGTCATCATCATCGCCGCCACCAACCGCGTCGACGTGCTCGACCAGGCGCTCCTTCGCCCCGGTCGTTTCGACCGCCAGATCTATGTCGACCTTCCCGACCTCGCAGGCCGCGAGCAGATTCTCAAGGTCCACGCCCGCAAGATCCAGCTCGCCGACGACGTCGACCTCAACGTCGTCGCCCGCGGCACGCCCGGTCTCTCCGGCGCCGAGCTGGCCAACCTCCTCAACGAGTCCGCCCTCCTCGCCGCTCGCCGCGGCAAGAAACGCGTCGACGCGCAGGACGTGGACGACGCCCGCAACAAGGTGCTCTTCGGCCTCGAGCGTCGCAAAGGCATGGACGCGGAGGATCGCAAGATCGTCGCGGTTCACGAGGCCGGCCACGCCCTCGTCTCCGCCGTCATCAAGGACGAGACGATGCCCGTCCACAAGGTGACCATCATCCCCCGGGGCCGCTCGCTCGGCAGCACGATGTATATCCCCTCGAAGGACACCTACAACTACGCCAGGCGCCGCATGCTTAACCAGCTCGCGACGCTCTTCGGCGGCCGCATCGCGGAAGACGTCGTCCTCGGCGATATTACTTCCGGCGCCTCGGGCGACATTCGCCAGGCCTCCAAGCTCGCCCGCCACATGGTGTGCGACTGGGGCATGAGCATCCTCGGTCCGATCGCCTTCGGGCAAAACGAGGACACCGTGTTTCTCGGTCGCGAGATCACCCGCTCGCAGGCGCACAGCGAGGAGACCTCCCGCGTGATCGACGCCGAGGTGAAGAAGCTCATCGACGAGCAATACGCCCGCGCGAAGGAGATCATTTTGGCCCACCGCGGCGCGCTTGATAAGATCACCGAGGCGTTGCTCGAATTCGAGACGATCGATGGCAAGCACGTGAACGAGATCCTCGAGTTCGGCGAGATGCGCACGCCTGTGCGCCCGCCCGAGCCCCCGCCGATCCCGCAGCCGCCGAGCAAGCCCGAGGGCGTGATCGCGCCCCGCCGCGAATCCGAGCCCCCGCTGGGCGGCGCCCACGCGCCCTCGCCGGCCTGAGCACGCCTTCTTGCCCGATTTTCCAAAGGAGCCGCCCGCGGGCGGCTCTTTTTTGTTGGATGTGCCGAGCATGACAACCGGTTTGAGAGGTGAACCTCCTCAGCCGGAAGCCGGTTCCAGCATCTGCGCGAACGCGCGGGCGAGCAGCACGGCGTTTTTGCGCCGGGCGGCTCGGAAACACGCCCGTCGTGTAAGAGTAAACCAACAGGGCCAGCACGCCCACGCTCAGGTGCTCTGCCAAGCGTCCGCCGTTATCGGTGTTTTTGCCATGCGCCCGGGCAAAAAAACTGCGCCCGGTCGGCCCGGCCGGACTTTAGGCTGTGTCTTGTAAATAAATCGGAGCATCGCTGGCGCTCTACAAGTGAAACGGGAAAGGGCGCTGGGCCCGCGTTGCCCTCGGCGACACGGACCTCCGGTCCGTCTCCGCCTTGGTCGCCTTGGCCGAGCGTCCTTTCTCGCTTACGCTGGTCCGGTCTATTTACCCTAAATCCGGCGATAGCCCCGGCGAAAGATCGCGCAAGGTGCTGAATCGGATGGTGATTGCAGCGATCCGAAGGCGCACCTGGAAGGTGCGTCGAGCGGTCGATGCGATCAGCAGATGATCAGCAGGTTGTGCGAGATGAGTCGCGGCTATCGCCGGTTTTAGGCTTACAAGACACAGCCTAATTCTCGCGCGCTACACCGGGCTGAAGGGGAAACTTTTCGTCAACGCCATCGGCCGCCTGCGCTTGTCCCTTTCGGCCGTCGGTTTCAGGCTCCGACCTCGGGCCCGAAGAGCCGGTTGTCGGCCGAATGGGTCTGGAGGACTCGGCATAGGGGGGCGCGGCGGTAATCCTCGTCTCCGACGGCGAGCGGATAATCTTGGCGGGCGGATGGGGCGTGCCAGATGCCGGTGCGCCAAAGGCGGACGATGCCGCGCCCGACCGGCCCGAGATCGGGATCGATCAGCACCTCCGCAGCACCCTCGGTGACGGTGCTCGCGGCGAGGAAGGTGTGGGTCAAACGGTCGAGCGTGTCGCCGTCGACACTTTCGGCCACCGCGGCGTGAAAAAGGCGGGCATAGTCGGGACGCGAGCCCGTAGTTTGGAGTTGCGCCGCGGACACGCCGGTGAGCCCGGAGCTCAGCGCGATGAAAACGGCGGGGGTGAAGGCGAGGCCGGCTCGGTCGGGGGAGGCGTGGGCGTTCATCGGGCGTGGCGAAGCAGGAAGGAAAAATCGGCCGATGCGCGCCCGGCTGTTTCGGCCCGGGCGTGACAATCGAGGCAGCTCGGGGTGGATCGGGGACCGGCGGCGAGGTAGGTTTCGAGCGTGGTGTTGGCCAGCGGGTCGGCCGGCTCCGCGGCGGGCCCGGAAGGGGAGCTCCGGCGGGTGCCGACGAGCTGGTAATATTGCCAGACCGACGCCGGGTTGATGGCGCGAAGGGCGGCCTGGTAGGAGGCGTTGAGCGCGCGGGTCTCGAGGGGGATTGGTATCTGACGGACGATTTGCGAGCGCCGGGTGCCGGGCTCGACAAGCGCGGGATTCCAAGGCGGGGGAGGCGGCTGGTTGGTCGGGGCGCCGGAGGCGGTCTTGTCGTAGAAGTTGTAGGCGGCGCGGTCGGCGCTTTCTCCGACCGCAGGGCAGTTGTCGACGTGTTCGAAGGTGGACCAGATCCACTCGGGCGACGACGGAGTCTTGCTCGCGATGTGGAGTCCGACCAGGCCCACAATCGCTTTCTCCAGCGAGCCGGGGCCGGAGACGCCGGCGGCGGGCGGGGTGTGGAGCCAAGCTTCAATGGCGTGAAAACGACCGGCGGCCACTTCGGCGGGCGAAAGGATTTTCCACGCCGCCTGCACGCGGATCGAGCCGACGGGAAAAACGACAGGCGCGAGGGACGTGATCTGCGTGGAGCGCCGATGCAGTCTCCTCGCGATGATCGTCTCGAAAACGGGGCGGTTGACGCGGATTTCGGTGCGGACGTGGCGGCCGTTTTGGTCGACGAGGGGGCCGTGCGGGGCCTCGGGGGCGAATTCGGCGAGCGCCTTGCCGGGGCGCGTGAGCACCCTGGCGCCGGGAGGGAGCGGAGCGAACTCCGGGGGGAGGGGGGCGGAGGCCGAGGCGTTTCCCCACGGCGCGGGCGCGCGGCCGTCGCCAAGAAATATCGCGGACGCTTCCGGCCATGATTCCCAGACGGTGGGATTGTCGCCCGATTGGCCGGGCTGGCCTCGCTCGTCGGGTTCTCCGTCGGAATCCGCCGGCCAGTTGAGCGCCAAAAAGGCCTGCCAAGAAAAGGTGTCCGCAGCCCGGGCGGTTTCCAGGCTGGCGGGGCCGGATGACGCGGGCGAAGGGATGTCGTGCGGGAATTCCGCCGAGAGGGGGGGCAGCCTGGCCGGGTCGGGCCGCGGCGGGGCAAGGCGAGGACGGACAACCGCGATACCGACGTAAGGATTCGAAACGACGACGGGTTTTGCGGTGGCGCGAGAGCAGGTTCTGATGAAGCCCAAGCCAGAGGCTGCGCTTAGCGCCATAAAAAGAAGAGCGAGTCGGTGACGCGGTCGGAAAGGCATTGGTCAGGCCATCTGGCGGTAAAGCGGGTGATGAGCTGGGTATGTGCGGGATTTGCCCGTGTTAATACGTAGGGATTTGCCGTAGTTCGTGCAAGGAGGCTGATTGAGTAAAGACAACATTTAGCAAATGCTGTTCACGCGTGGCGACGCCTCCGAGCTGCATACCGCGTGATTCGCCGTGCGAGGCGAGGCGGGGAGGGGGCGCGGGCGGTAATGCAGGCGTTCCTCGATAGCCTGTGGCTTCCGGCGGTTCGCGCAGGATCGCTCCGCCTGCTCAAGCGCGACGGAGGGGGGGCGCCTGTCGTCCTTTTGGGGGAGCCGGGAGTTTGCCGTCGGGCGAGGCGGCGCGGGCCCGGATCAGTGCTGCGACTGGGTCTGGGCCGAAGAAGCTCCGTGGGTGACGTAGGCGCGTTGGATGGCGTGATGGATCTGCTCGATGCGGAGCTGGAGGCCGTCGAGATACTCGTGGAGGCCGGCGGCGATCACGGCCTTGGCGTCGGCCGTCTCGAGATCCTCGCGGAGGCGGCGGACGAGATCGTGCGTCTGGGCGACCGCGGGCCGGCCGTCGCCATCGATGCTCCGGAGCGAGTGTTCGATCTGGCCGAGGGCGCAGAGGACGCTCCGGGGAAAGGCCCGGTCGCGTATCAAGTAATCGACT
>CAMLNJ010000346.1 GCA_946481225.1 uncultured Verrucomicrobiota bacterium
CCTGCCGGTCTTCGAGGACGTAGGAGACGCCGGAGGGGGTGCGGAGGTTGTCCTCGAGGACACGGTAGTCGCCGTGCTGGTCGCGGACCAGGTCGGTGCCGTTGATGTGGACGTAGAGATCGCGGGCGATGCGCACGCCGACGAGCTCGGGGCGGAAGTTCTTGGAGGTCTCCACCATCTCGCGGGGGACGACGCCCTCCTTGAGAATTCTCTGCGGGCCGTAGATGTCGGCGAGGAAGAGGTTGAGCGCCTCCATGCGCTGGCGAAGGCCGGCCTCGAGGCGCGCCCATTCGTCGGCGGGGATGATGCGCGGGATGAGGTCGAAGGGGAAAATCTTCTCCGTGCCCTTGTTGTCGGAATAGACGGTGAAGGTGACGCCGCGGTTGATGAAGGTCTGGTCGGCGGTGCGCTGGCGGGCGAGGAGGTCGGAGATGCCCTCCATCTGGCCGAAGCGGTCGAAGAGGCGCTGGTAATGCGGTCTCGGCCGCCCGGGGGCGGCGAACATCTCGTCGTAGAATTTATCGGTGTCGTAGGCGGCGAACAGGTCGGGCATGGAGAGGGGAAGGGGAGGTGAAACGAACGACCAATGACCAATGCCCAATGACCAAGGGTGCGGCGGCGGGCGGGGCGGGTTAGACGCCGGCCGGCGATGTCGCGGCGGGCGGTGTCGGTTCGGCCGCTGAAGCGGGCTCGCCGGGAGCGGTCGGAGCCGGCGCGGGCGGCAGCGACCAGAGGAAGCTCTGCTCGCGGGCGACCTCGGTGCCGGCGGGGCCGAGGAGGCGGAGGCGCCATGCGGTGGGCTCGGTCTTGGCGCCGGGCCAATCGGCGCCGGTCAGGCCGGCGAGGACGGCGCGGGAGCCCTTGGGCACGTCGACGGAGAAAAATTGCACGCGCGGCTGGTCCTCGCCGGGGAGAACGTATTCGAGCGCCAGGATGGAGCCGGGCAACGGCTTGCTGCTATCGAAGCGGGCGAGAAAATAGTAGCCGTCGCGCGACTCGGGCCGCGTGCGGACGACGAGTTCGGGGGCCTTTTCCTTCCCGCCGAAATACTCGGCGATGCGCGTGAACGACGAGGCGGCGCGGTATTCGGGCCAGACGCGGACGAGTTCTACCTCGGTGGCCGAGACGAGGGCGGGAACGGCAAGCACCATCGCGGCGAGCGCGAGGACGGTCGGGCGGGGGAGGCGGGGACGCATGGTGCCGATGTGGATACGAAGGCCGCGGGGACGGCACAAGGAGGGAAGATGGACGGCGCGCAACTCGCAGAACTCGTGCCACGGAGGGCTTGGTATGAGCGAAATTTGTTTGCTGCCGTCGGCTGGAGACCGTGCCGGGGCCGCGGCGAGAGGCGGGGCGGAGAACCGCCGTTCCATCATCGAGCCATAGCATCTATCCAATGCCGGTGCCATGTCGGTCCAACTGGTCGAGCGGGCGCGGTCTTGTTTTGTCGCGCGACTTGGGTGTTGGATCCCGGGCCTCATGCCCTTGATCGACCTGCCTTTGGAACAGCTTCGCACCTACGCCGGACGCAATCCCCGCCCGGCCGATTTCGACGCCTACTGGGAAGAGGCTTTACGGGAATTGGCCGCCACCGATCCGAAGGCGGAACTCGTGCCGAATCCGGCCCTCGACGCGCCGGGCGTGGAATGTCTCGACCTCTGGTTCACAGGTGTCGGTGGCGCGCGAATTTACGCCAAGTATCTCCGTCCGACGACGGCGGCGCGCGGGGCCGCGCCGGTCCCGGCCGTGCTACAATTTCATGGCTACACGGGCAACAGCGGCGACTGGTCGGGCAAACTCGCCTACGCTGCCAGCGGGTTCTGCGTGGCGGCGATGGATTGCCGCGGTCAAGGCGGCCGCTCCGAGGACAAGGGCGGCGTGCTCGGCACCAGCCACAACGGCCACATCATCCGCGGGCTCGACGATCCCGATCCGCGCAAGCTCCTCTTCCGGCAGATCTTCCTCGATACCGCGCAGCTCGCGCGCGTGGTGATGGGCCTGCCCGAGGTCGATCCCGCGCGCGTCGGCGCGATGGGCGGTTCCCAAGGCGGCGCGCTCACGATCGCCTGCGCCGCGCTCGAGCCGCGGATCAAGCGGGCGGCGCCGATCTTCCCCTTTCTCTCCGACTACAAGCGCGTGTGGGAAATGGACCAAGCCCGGGACGCCTATGCGGAGTTGAGGACTTTTTTTCGCCACTTCGACCCGCGGCACGAGAGAGAGGACGCGATTTTCACCAAGCTCGGTTACATCGACCTCCAGTTTCTCGCGCCGCGTATCCGCGCCGAGGTGCTGATGTTCACGAGCCTCATGGACTCGATCTGTCCGCCGAGCACGCAGTTCGCGATCTATAACAAGCTCTCCGGCAAGAAGCACATGAAGCTCTACCCCGACTTCGGTCACGAGGCGTTGCCGGGCGAGAGCGACCTGACGTTTAATTTCATGCGCGGGCTTTGAGGTTTCGTCGCCGCGGCGTGTAGCGGAAGCGCGGAGCGCTTTCGAAACGGCTCCACCGGTCCTCTACGAAGACGGCGAGCGGGCCGCTCCGGCCGCGCTCGCGAGACGCTCCAGTCGCTTCGCCAGCTCCACGTCGAGCGTGGTCACGCGGCCGCCGACCGAGTGGGTGTTGAGCCGCACCGCGACCGTGCGATAGACGTTGGTCCATTCCGGGTGGTGGTTCAGCTCCTCGGCCTCGAAGCCCGCCCGCAGCATCCACGCGAGGGCGGAGCGAAAGTCGGCGAAAGCGAAGTCCTTGGCCAAGGCCTCGCGCTCGTGACGCCAGCCGGGGAGCGTCGCGAGCTCGCGGGCGATTTCGGCGGCATCCAAGGGAGAGGGGGGCGTTTTCATGGGCCTATTCAACTTTTGCTCATCGCCGGGGTCAAATTGCCGGGACTTCTGGCATTGCCCAGCGGAGGCGCGGTCCCGTAACTCTCGCCCTTCGTTTCCGCTTCGCGCGCCGTTTCGAATTCGCCCGCTTCCGCCTCTTTCTTTCCCCGATGTCCAACGCCCCCGCCCTGCTTCCTGTTCCCGCGCACGTCGCCATCATCATGGACGGGAACGGACGTTGGGCGAAACAGCGGGGTCTGCCACGGCTCGAGGGCCACCGCCGCGGCGTCGAATCGGTCCGGACCGTGGTGGACGCCGCCCGCGCGCTCGGCATCCGGTGCCTCACGCTCTACGCCTTCTCGGTCGAGAACTGGCGCCGCCCCGAGGACGAGGTCGGCGGCCTGATGGGTCTGCTCGAGACCTTTCTCGGCCGCGAAAAGGCCAATTTGCTGAAGAACAAGGTCCGCCTCCGCGCCATCGGCCGCATCGCCGCGCTCCCGCCCCGCGCCCGCGCCGCGCTCGAGGACGTGATGGCCGCCACCGCGCACTTCACCGAGCACACGCTCGTGCTTGCGCTCAACTACGGCGCGCGCACCGAGATCCTCGACGCCGCCCGGTCTTTCGCCGCCGCGGTCGCCGCCGGCGCGGCCAAACTCGAGGACGCCGACACTTGGGAAGGTTTTTCCAAGCATCTCTACACCGCCGATCTCCCCGATCCCGACCTCGTCATCCGCACTTCCGGGGAGAGCCGCCTGAGCAACTTCCTCCTCGTCCAGGCCGCCTATGCGGAATTCGTCTTCACCCCGGTGCTCTGGCCGGATTTCGGCGCGCGCGAACTTGAGGCCGCGGTCAACGACTACCGCCGCCGCGAGCGCCGCTACGGGCGCACCGGCGAGCAGGTTTCCAAACCGGGCCCCGTTTTGAATTCCGCGCCCGCGCCGGCTATCATTTGATCCACCGCCGCCGTCTTCCCGCCGCGCCCGCCGCGACTTCCCCGCGTCCCCGCCCCGCAAACTCCGCGTCACATGCGTAAACGCATCCTCAGCACCGTCGGCCTCTGGCTCGTGATCTTCGCCACGATGTATTTTTTCCAGGCGCGCGGCGGCATCGCGCTCCTGCTGCTCGTGTCGGTGCTCACCTTGCGGGAGTTTTACCAGATGGTGGCGCGGATGGGGCACGCGCCGTTTCATCGCATCGGCCTGCTGATGGGCGCCGCGATCTCGGTCGCGCCCCTGCTCTCCGCGCGGCACCCCTTGATCCAGCCCGAAAACGTCCTCGCGCTCGCCTGCATCGTCTTCGCGATCCGCATCGTCGGCGAGCGTTCGCCCGAGAACCGCGTCGAGGCCCTCGGCTGGACCCTTTTCGGCTTGGTCTACATCCCGTTCATGTTGCAGTTCCTCGTCCGCATTCTGTTGATCGAGGGACCGCACGCGGGCACGGGGCTGGCGCTCGCGCTTTGGTTGATCGCGGTGTCCAAGTTCTGCGACGTCGGCGCGCTGCTCTCCGGCATGGCCTTCGGCAAACACA
>CAMLNJ010000347.1 GCA_946481225.1 uncultured Verrucomicrobiota bacterium
TTCACGTTGGAGTTGCGTCCAACTTCCACGAAGGGGCCTTGCTGGACGTAACCGAGCTGGGCGCGCCAATGGGTGGAAAACGCCGCGTAGCCGGTGGCCCATTGGCCGGTGTTTTTGCTGGCGTTGAGGGTGGCGATGTCCGCTGCGGTCAGCGGCAGGCAGGGATGGGTGTAGGCGTGCGCGGTTTTTTGCGTCAGCAGCGCGACGCTCGCGACGGTCACCGCGAGGATGCGGCGGAGCGAGCCGGTGAGGCTCGGCAGGAAGGTGCGCCGCAAAAGCGGGCGCCAGGAGGCGGTGTTCATGGGGTGGGGCGGTTGCGGTTGGGCGACCAACGGACCACCGCGGCCCCGGAGCGCGGCGAACCCCGGAGACGGATCACGTCAAAGCCATGTTAGCAAAAGCCGGATGGAAGGGCCGGCGTTGGGTCGGATGGGCTCGGGCGCGAGTCGAGAAGGGGAGCGGGCGGGGATCGGGGTAACGCGGCGGAGAATGGGCTCCGTGGGCTACGTCGAAGGAACCGTCCGCGGGCGTATTTGGCAAAAGGATACATCGACGGATTCATGCATGCGCTTGCATGACCGGGGGCGGCGGGCGGGGGCGGAACGGCTGAGCCGTTCCGCTACGTTTCGGGCGGACGCGGGGGGCGGCTTGGTCGGCCGTGGCGCAAGCGCGGAGCGCTTCGACGGACGCGCCGCGCGAGAGCGAAATGGCTCCGCCATTCCGCTACTTCATACGAGGGTCTTTTTCCCGAGGCGTCTTGCCTACTTCAGCGCGTGATCTGGATGCGGTAGAAACGGCGCGGCTCGGCGGGGTCGTAGGGGGTGGAGAACTGAAGGGGCGCGCCATTGCCCATGACCGGATCTCCGACGTCGATCCAGGTGCCGGCGGCGAGGTCGGTGGCGGTCTGCAACTGGTAGCCATGCCCGGCCACGGAGGTCGCGGTGGTGAGCGTGGCGGTGGCCGGAGTTTCTCCGGAGGCGGGCGTGATCACGAAGGCCGGCGTGACGGATTCCGCTTCGGCGAGGAGCGCGGAGGCGGGGCTGGCGGCGAGCTCCGCCGAGGCGGGGCCGTCGTAGGCGGAGTTGCTTGCCGAGACGACGTAGTAGGTGGTGACGCCGTAGGTGAGGCCGGAGTGGGTCTGCGTGAGGGCGGACGCGCCGGACGACAACGTGGCGTAGGGGCCCCCGCTCACGGCGGAATACTTCACGGTGTAGCTCGTGGCGTTGGCGACGGCGTTCCACGCGAGGTCGAGCGAGAGCGGGCCGGGCGTGGCGGAGAGGTTCTGCGGCGCGGCGAGGGGAGAGGCGAAAAGCGCGATCTGGGAGGCGGAGAGGGCCTCGCTGTAGATGCGGAAGTCGTCGATCGAGGCGTTCAGGTAGGCGTCGGGGAATTGTGATTTTCCTAGGTAGTTCAGCGTGGTGGCGCCGAGGCTGGCGGGGCTGAGCGTCATCGCGGTGTTGGAGCCGACGGCGGCGCCGTTGAGGTAGAGCGTGCCGGTGGCGCCGTTGAGCACCACGGCGACGTGGGCCCAGGCGCCGGCGGGCGTGGCGACGGAGCTGTTGATGATCTGTTCGCCGACGGAGGCGGTGCGGATGGCGAAGCGCAGCTTGTTCGCGCTGCCGCCCGTGCCGTATTGGGTGGTGAGGAAGAGGTAGTTCGTCGTGCCGGTGCCGAAGTCGAAGACGCGCTGCCAGGTGGCGACGGAGTCGGTCTTGATCCAGCACATGAAGGTGGCCGTGGTGAGACCGTCCACGATGCCGGAGGGAAGGGTGGCGTAGTGCGAAGAGGCCTGCGCGAGCTGAAGGGCGTTGCCGAGTTTTCCGGATACGAAGGCCGGACCGCCGACGAGCGTGGCGGGGTTGCCGCGTCCGCTGGAATCGGCGGCGGTGACGCCGTCCGTCTCGTCGAAGGCGAGGCGGAGGTGCAACGAGGACGGCGTGGCGGAGGCTTCCACGGAATCGGGGCCGGAGCCGAGCGTGTTGGCTCCAGAGACGACGTAGTAATAGGTGAGGCCGTTGGTGAGGCCGGTGTCGGTGTAGGTGACGTCGGTGAGGCCACTGGCGAGGGTGGTGTAGGGACCGCCGCTGGCGGAGGCCCGCTTGACGTCGTAGGAGGTCGTGGCGTTGGGGGACCAGGAGAGGTCCACCTTTCCGTTGCCGGGGGTGGCGACGAGGTTCGTGGGCGCACCGGCGGTGGGTTTGCCGAGGGCGGAGACCTCGCTCGCGGAGAGGGCGCGGCTGTAGATGCGGAAATCGTCGAGGGCGCCGTTGAGGTAGGGGTCGCCGGAGTATTGCGAGCGACCGAGGTAGTTCAGGGTGGTGGTGCCGAGGCTCGCGGGCGAGAGAGTCATCGCGGTGTTCGTGCCGACGAGGTTGCCGTTGAGGTAGAGGCTGCCGGTGTTGCCGGAGCGGGTGACGGCGACGTGGGCCCAGGCGCCGGTGGCGAGGGCGGTGGAGCTGACGATGGCTTTCTCGTTGTTGTAGCCCGCGGTGGTGATGGCGAAGCGCATCTTGGCGGCGTTGCCGTTCGCGGTGGTGTATTGCGGCGTGAGGAACATGTAGGCGCCGGCGGTGGCGCCGGGGGCGATGCCGTTGCCGAAGTCGAAGATGCGGGTGTTGGTGGCGTAGGCGCCGATCTTGACCCAGCAGGAGACGGTGTAGTCGGTGAGCCCGCTCACGACGCCGCTTGGCAGGGTGAGGTGCTGGCTGGCGGTCGCGGGCAGGTTGACGGAGTTGGCGTGATAGCCGGCGGCCCAGGTCGGCGTGTTGACGAGCGTGGCGTCGGTGCCGTTCCCGCTGGAATCGGCGGCGGTCGCGCCGGTGGTCTCGTCGAATTTCAGACGCAGGATCAGGTCGGAGATCACGACGTTGGCCTCGGCGGAGTCGGTGCTCTCGCCCTGGGCGTTCACGGCGGAGACGACGTAGTAGTAGGTGGTGCCGTTCGTGACGGTGGTGTCGTTGTAGCTCGTGGAGGTGAGGCCGCTGGCGATGGTCGTGTAGGGGCCGCCGGATACGGTGGCGCGTTTCACGGTGTAGGTCTGCGCGGTGGCGCTGGTGCTCCAGGAGAGCGCGACGCGGTTGCCGATGGCGGAGGCGACGAGGTTCGTGGGCGTGATGGCGGGGAGGCCGTTCAGGAGGGCGGCGACCTCGGAGGAGTTGAGCGCGTAATTGTAGAGGCGGAAATCGTCGATTTTGCCGACGAGAAGCGGGTCCGTGTCGAACTGGCTTTTCCCGAGGTAATTTCGCGAGAGGAGGATGTTGCTCGGGTCGTTGGTGATCGCGGTGCTGGTGGCTTTGGCGACGCCGTTCACGTAGATCGTGCCGGTATTGCCGCCGAGCGTGACGGCGACGTGGACCCAGGCGCCGATCGGGAGCGGGGTGGTTTCGAGGGTTTGCGTGACGCCGTTTTCGACGATGGCGAAGCGCATGGCCGTGCCGGTGGAGGGCGTGAGGAAGAGGTATTCGTCGGTGCCGCTGCCGAAGTCGAAGATGCGCTGGTAGGCGGCGCCGCCGTCCCACCAGACCCAGGCGGCGACGGTGATGTCTTTGTAGACGTAGGGCGAGAGCGTGCCGAGGTCGGCGGAGTGGGTGGTGCCGTCGAGGGCAAGGGCCTGTCCGGTCACGCCGGAAACGTAGGTCGCGGTGCCGGCGACGGTGGCGGACGGGCCGCCTTGGGAATCGGCGGCGGAACCGTCGAGCGCGAAGCGGGCCTGGAGGCCGGGGGCGGCGACGGTGATGGTGAGCGTGGTGTCGGTGAAGACGCCGGTGTCGTCGGTGACGCGGACGACGAAGGTGTTGACGCCGACGTCGGATGCGGCGGGCGTGCCGGAGAGGGTGCCGTCGGCGGCGACCGCGAGCCAGGCGGGACCGCTTACTTTGGTGAAGGTGAGCGTGGCGGTGGCGTCGACGTCGCTCGCGCTGTCGGCGAGCGTGCCGGCGTAGGCGACGGCTTGGGTGACGGCGGGTTTCGAGAGAGGATCGGCGCTCCAGACGGGGGCGTCGTTGGTGTTGAGGACGGTGATGTAGAGGTTGGCGTCGTCGGTGGCGCCGGAGCTGTCGGTGACGCGGACGACGAAGAAGTTTTCGCCGACGTCGGCGTTGGCGGGCGTGCCGGAGAGGGCGCCGTTGGATGCGACGGTGAGCCAGGCGGGGCCGGTGACTTTCGCGTAGGTGAGGCTGCCGCCGTTCGTGTCGGTGGCGTGGCTGGCGAGAGTGAGGCCGTGGACGGAGTAGTTGGCGTCTTCGGGAATGTCGGCGAGGACGAGGGGATCGGCGGTGAAGGCCGGGGCTTGGTTCGCGGACTGGTTGACGAGGGCGTAGACGTCGCCGCCGGAGAGGGCGTGGTTGTAGA
>CAMLNJ010000348.1 GCA_946481225.1 uncultured Verrucomicrobiota bacterium
TAGATCGGCAGCTCGGGGCTGGCCCCGTAGTCGTCGGGCTCGAGGTGGAGGCGCAGCACGCGGCGGATGGCGTGCGCGATGCGTTCGTCGACGTGATACTTCAGCTCGAAGCGGCGGGTTTGGAGGCGGTCGGTGAACATGGCGCGGCGCGAGAGCTATTCGACGAGAACGACGCGCGTGAAAAAGCGCGCTTCGCCGCCCGTGGGGACGTCGACGGTTTTAGTCCCGTCGGCAGTGGCAAGAATGGTGGAGGCGGTGGTCCAGGCGACCAGGTCCGCGCTCGTGCGAATCTGATAGAAGCGGCCCGCGACGGTCGCCCAAGTAACCGTAATAACCGGCTCCCCCGAAACCGTGGAGAACGATTGCGAAGTGATGGCAAAAACCGAGCCGTTGTTTTGCGGATCGGTGCCGGCGAGGAACTCGGCGTAGTTGCTCTGACCGTCGCCATCGCTGTCGAGCGTGGTGTCGTTGGTCGACGCGCCGACGGTGAGGCCGTGGGCGGTTTCCCAGGTGTCGGGAATGCCGTCGGCGTCGGTGTCGGTCGCGCCCAGGATGTCGATCGCGGCGGAGTTGCCGACGTAGGTCGTCGAATAGGTCGAGGTGAGGATGGCGTCGTCGGCGGCGGTGGCGATGGCGAGGTAGCCGAGGAATTCGCCGTCGGCGAAGGTGGCGGTGGTCGGCGTGGTGGTGAGCGCGACGGAGGTCGCGAAGGGCAGCGTGAGGCCGGTGTTGGCGGTGCCGAAGGAGGCGGCGTTGTTGGACCACGTCCAGTTGGCGGAGGTGTTGCCGTCGCTCGTGCCGGTGCGGCGCCAGGAGTCGGGGGTGTTGGCCACGGCGCCGCGCGTGCCGGCGGTGAGCCCGGCGCCGGACCACTGGCCGAGGGAAAGCGGGGCGACGGTCGTGGAGTTGACGCTGAGCGAGAGCGAGGCGAGCTCGGTCGCGGTCCAGCCGAAGGCGACGAAATCGCGCAGGGTGTTGGTGGAATCGAAGAGCATGACCCAGCCGCGCGGGTTGGTGTTGGTCCATGCGATGGCGTTGCCGAAATAGACGCGGCCGGCGCTGTTGGATTCGGAGACGCGGAGGAGCGCGCCGGAAGCCATGCTGGCGGGCAGCGAGTAGGTGGCGGTGTTGCGCGAGGAAACGGTCGTGGTGCTGTCGCCGATGATGGCGAACCAACCGGTGGTGTCGACGGTCGAGGAGGAGACGTTTTGCAGCTCGAACTGGTCTTCGCCCTCGTCGGTCAGCTCGGTGATCAGAATGGGCGAAACGGCGGTGTTTACGCGCGCGGCGGAGATGGCGGAGGTGCCGGCGAAGCTTTGCACGCGTCGGCCGCCGGCGTCGCGGGCCGAGACGAGGACCGGGAAGTTTTTCCCGGCGTAAGCCGAGGCGGGCAGATATTCCCAGGTGAAGTGGTCGAGCGAGCCGTAGGCGGCGACGGTGAGCGTGAGCGTCGCGGTGGAGGACCCGGTGGCGTTGGCCGCGCCGATGGTGACGGAGGTGATGCCGGCGGCGACAGGCGTGCCGGTGATGAGGCCGGTCGCGGTGTCGATGGAGAGGCCGGCGGGCAGGCCGGCGGCGGAGTAGCTGGTGGGGGTCTTCGTGGCGACGACGCGGTAGGAGAAGGCGTCGCCGACGATGCCGGCGGCGGCCAGGGCGGAGGTGATGGCGGGCGGGTCGCCGGCGCCGGGCGAGCCGTATTGGACGGCGGAGGGGACCCAGTTGACGCTCTGGCCCCAGGCGCGGGCGGCGGTCGTGACGGCGTCGCGGATCGTGAGCGAGTAGCCGAAGTCGGCGCTGGCGGTGGTCGGATACCAGGCGGGCGAGTAGCTGAAGCGGAGGATGTTGAGAAGATAGGGGAAGGGCAGCGTGAGGGCGATCTCCTCGCCGGAGTTGTCGAGCGAGCCGGAGGAAGAGCCGGCGGCGAGGGCGTTGACCGCGGCGGTGGCGGTGTAGCGGGCGAGGTAGGTGGAGCGTTTTTTGCAGACGACGACGTAGGCGCCGGGCGCGAGGGTGGCGCCGCTGGCGAAGGTGTAGTCCATACCGGCGGTGAAGCGGACGCCGGAGAGATCGAGCGTCACGGTGGAGCTGATGTTCTGGAGCTCGACATACTCGTAATCGCCGCCGCCAGTGGGCGCATACATGACCTCGGTGATGCGGAGGTAGTCGCGGAGGTTGATGTAGGCGGCGGGGGCGGCGGTGGTGTTGGATAGGCCCGGCGTGGGGAGGCTAAAGTTCGTCCAAGTGGCGCCGCCGTCGGTGGAGCGGCCGGTGGAGTAGTCGGCGAACTGGGCGGTGATGTCGGCGCGGTCGATGACGGCGGCGTTGGCGCCGACGAGCCAGAGGTCGTCGGAGTAGGCGTTGAGGCTGAAACCGAGGATGTCGGCCTCGACGGCGGTAAAGCCGGAGGCGGCGATGTAGCTGAGCGCGGGGAAGGTGTAGCGCGTCGGGTAGGTGGAGAGGTTGTCGGTGATGACGAGGCCGCCGAGCGGGACGATGACGGCGGAGGGGTTGTAGATCTCGACGAAGTCGGCGGTGAGGCGGAAATCGATATTGCCCGCCCACTCGTTGAGCCTGAGCGCCGAGGCGTGGGTCGTGGACGCGCCGAGGGCGAGGGCGGCGCCGTTGGCGGCGGCCGGCGTGGGCGTGGTCAGGCCCCAGGTGTCGGCGTTGGTCGAGAGGCGAGAGATGGATTTGTCGGCGAGCTGCGGGCCGAAGGTGACGGTATCGAGGACGTTGGCCGAGGCGTCGGCGAGGGTCACGGTGTCGCCATCGGTATCGAGGGCGAAGCCGAGGGTGTCGGAGGTGAGCAGCCGATAGGCGCCGGCGGCGAGCGTGGTGCCGGAGGGAAAGGTGTAGGCGTGCCCTTCGGCGTCGGAGAGTGTGTAACCGGAGAGCGAGACGGAAGAGGCGCTGGAGTTGTGGAGCTCGACGAGATCGGGATAGACGGAGCCGACGGCGTAGGCGCTGGTGTTGAGCGCGAGGATTTCGTTGAGGCGAACTGCGCCGGAGGGCGCGGATGTTAGCGTGCCGGCGCCGGTGGTGGCGGCGGCGGGGGTGATCTTGGCCGCGCCGACGAGGCCAAGCAGATAGGCTTGGCGGTTGGTCATGAAGGTCTTGATCGCGGTGCGGGCGGCGAGCGCGGTGGAGTTGGTGGCCGGCATCCACTCGGAGAGGTGGTTGTCCACGAACTGGTGGAAGGGCGGATTGCTGTCGGAGCCGGTGTCGGCGTCGCAGATGGAGCCGAAGAGCTCGCGGATGGCGGTGAGGTATTTGGCGCGGAAGGCGGCGTTTCCGGCGCGGGTGGAGTCGCCGAGCAGCGGCAGCAGCGGGGCCATGAGGGTGACGGAGCCGAGGCCCGGGCGGTATGTCCTCTGCGTGGTGGTGTCGGACTCGGTGGCGTCGTAGAGGCCGCTGACGTTGTAGGGGAATGAAACCTCGCCCGCGCCGAAGGTGGTATCCATGTCGTGAGCCACCGGATACATCCGCGTGGTCGAGCCGTCGTAGACGAAGGCGGCGGCATAATCGTCGTCCTCGCCGGTGGAGACGTTGGGCTCGTTGTTCGGAAGGATGGTCATGATCGCGAGCCAGCGGGCGAGGTAGTCGAGGTCGACCACGGTGGAGAGCGTGGCGAGCTCGGCGTCGGTGAAGGCGACGCCGTTCCACGTGCCGGAGGCGACGTTGCCGGCGGTGGCGCCGGTGAAGTGCGAAGCGGCGAGGTTTTGCCAGACGGTGGTGAAATCGACGAGGTCGGACCAGTCGTTGGCGGCGGAGTCGGTTTGCTTGTCCCAGCCGGAGTAGGTGCCGTCGGGCGTGGTGGGCGCGGTGTAGAGCGAGGACCAGTTGGTGATGGCTACCTTGCGGTAGATCTGGGCGGAGATGGCGCCGGGGAAATGGTTGCTCGCGTAGTCGGAGTTGAAGTCCTCGACGCGACAGAGGCGTCCGTGGTCGGCGGTGGAGCCGGAAGAGACGGTGTATTCGACGCCCTGGCGGCGGACCTCGACGGGCATCGCGTCGGCGGCGACGAGACCGGCGGCGCGCTGGAGTTTATGGGCGAGAAACTGCACGGGGGCGCCACGCGGGCCGATGAGGAAGGACGACACGCCGTCCCACTTGTCGTCGTGGGGAACGTTCACGCGCAGAGGCTTTATGGTGTAGTTGCGCGAGGAGTTGCCGCGGATGCGCATGCCGGCGCGGTAGCGGATGGTGGTGTCGTCGCCGTGGGTGGCGACAAGCGTGAGCGCGAAGGTTCGGTCGCTCTGGGCGTTGACCGAGGTGAAGGCGGCGTTTTCCGCAGCGGTGAGGATGAGGCGGTAGGCGGGCGCGCTGCCGGCGATGACCTCGTCGTCG